>NZ_LSKH01000256.1:0-10968 GCF_001557395.1 Sphingomonas sp. CCH5-D11
AGAGGAGCACCGCTTATGGGCCATTATTCGTCCACCCTCGGGTTGAACCCGAGCATCCTGACCGTTCCCGGCTTCGGCAATTCCGGGCCCACACATTGGCAGACCCTGTGGGAGCAATCCCGCCTTGATACGCGCCGCGTGGAACTCGGCATGTGGGATACGCCGCATCGCAATGCCTGGGTGACCAAATTGGATCAGGCGATTTCCCAGGCGCAGGCGCCGGTTATCCTGGTCGGGCATAGCCTGGGGTGCCAGGCAATATCCTGGTGGGCGTCGCTCAGCCCCCAGCCCTATGGCTGGCCGGTTGCCGGAGCGTTGCTGGTCGCCCCTGCCGATGTCGACCGACCCGATATCCCGTCTGAACTGTCGACCTTCGCGCCGGCACTGCGTGCCCCGCTGCCGTTTCCGTCCATTCTGGTGGCGAGCGCCGACGATCCCTGGATCGAACTGGCGCGCGCCCGCAGCCTTGCGGCGGATTGGGGAAGCCACTTCGTTGATGCTGGCGCTCAGGGGCATCTGAATGCCGCCAGTGGACTCGGCTGGTGGCCAGAGGGCCAGGAGCTTCTGGACCGCGTAATTGCCGCCTCGGGAGGCCCGCACGGCGAGGCACGGACGCCAACAGACGCGCGTGCCATTCTGGCGCACCCTGGCGACAAATCGAACGCCGCAACACACGCCTGACCGCCGCGGCCCCGTGTTGGCCCGCTCCGATGTGCGGGCCGCCGGGGCGCAACCCCGCGCGTGCGCGGAGATGGCACGGCAGCACCACTCAGGGCTGCGGGCGCGCTTCCTCCTGATCGGCGTTCGCCTCACGCAGTCGGCGCGCCTCCTTCAGCCTTCTCCACAGGGCCAGATTGAAGCAGGCGAGCGCCACCACCATCAGTCCGGTCGCCAGGAAAACCTTGGTCCAGCCGCTCACGCGCGAGCGCCGAGCGCCTCGGCCTCGTTCCAGCGCAGCGCCTTCAGCACGGTTCTGACGATGCCGTCAGCATCGAGGCCCGCCTCGGCATATTGTGCCTGTGGCGCATCCTGGTCCTGGAACACGTCGGGTAGGCGCAGCGTGCGCAGCTTCAAACCGCCGTCGATCAGGCCTTCATCGGACGCCAGCGTCAGCACATGAGCGCCGAGCCCGCCGATCGCGCCCTCCTCGATCGTCACCGCCACCTCATGGCTGGCCAGCAGCTTGCGGATAAGTGCTTCGTCGAGCGGCTTCGCAAACCGCAGATCGGCCACAGTGGTCGACAGTCCCTTGGCGTCCAGCTGGTCGGCGGCCTTCAGCGCCTCCGCCAACCGCGTTCCGAGCGACAGGATCGCCACCGACTTGCCTTCGCGAACGATACGGCCCTTGCCGATCTCCAGCTTCTCCGGCTCCGTCGGCAGCGGCACACCCACACCGTTGCCGCGCGGATAGCGCACGGCGATCGGTCCGGTATCATGCTCGACGCAGGTATGCGTCATGTGCACCAGCTCGGCCTCGTCCGCCGCCGCCATCACCACGAAATTGGGCAGGCTGGCGAGATAGGTGATGTCGAACGAGCCCGCATGCGTCGCGCCATCGGCGCCCACTAGGCCCGCACGATCGATCGCGAACCGGACCGGCAGGTTCTGGATCGCGACATCGTGCACCACCTGGTCATAGGCGCGCTGCAGGAAGGTGGAGTAGATCGCGCAGAACGGGCGCATTCCTTGTGCGGCCAATCCGGCCGCGAAAGTGACGGCATGCTGTTCGGCGATGCCCACATCGAATGCCCGACCAGGATGGCGCTTCGCGAACCGATCGATCCCTGTGCCGGAGGGCATGGCGGCGGTGATGGCGCAAACGCGCGGATCGCGATCCGCCTCGTCGGCCAGCGCGTCACCGAAGACGTTCTGGTACGCCGGCGGGCCGGGAGGAGCCTTCGCCTGGGCGCCAGTGATCACGTCGAACTTCTGCACGCCATGATATTTGTCCGAAGCGGCCTCGGCGGGGGCGTAGCCCTTGCCCTTCTTCGTCACGACGTGGACGAGGATCGGTCCCTCTTCCGCATCGCGCACATTCTCGAGAACGGGAATGAGGTGCTCAAGATTGTGCCCGTCGATCGGCCCCACATAGTAGAAGCCGAGCTCCTCGAAGAGCGTGCCGCCCATGGTCATGCCGCGGGCGAATTCATCCGTCTTGCGTGCGGCATTGTGGATCGGCCGCGGCAATCGACGCGCCACCCGCTTCATCAGCTCACGAACGGACAGAAACTCGCGACTCGAAACGATGCGCGACAGATAGGCGGATAGCCCGCCCACCGGGGGTGCGATCGACATGTCATTGTCGTTCAGGATCACCACCAGCCGGTTGCCCGCCGCCTGCGCATTGTTCATCGCTTCATATGCCATACCTGCAGACATGGCGCCGTCGCCGATCACCGCAATCGCCTTGCCCGGCTGATCGGCAAGCTTGTTCGCCATGGCAAAGCCCAGCGCGGCCGAGATCGACGTTGAGCTATGGGCAGCGCCGAACGGATCATATTCGCTCTCGCTGCGCTTGGTGAAACCGCTCAGTCCCCCGCCCTGGCGCAGCGTGCGAATGCGATCCCGCCGACCCGTCAGGATCTTGTGCGGATAGCATTGATGCCCGACGTCCCAGACGAGCCGGTCGCGCGGCGTATCAAAGACATAATGGATCGCGGTCGTCAGCTCGACCACGCCCAGTCCGGAGCCAAGATGGCCGCCGGTCGTGCCGACCGCACTAATGGTTTCCGTGCGCAACTCGTCGGCGAGTTGGCGAAGCTGTTCGGGAGCCAGCTTTCTCAAGTCAGCCGGTGTCGAGATGGTATCGAGCAGCGGCGTCGAGGGCAGATCGGTCATTCTGCTGGGCTTACTCCAGCGCATCCATCGTGTCGAATGCTACCGTTTCGCCGCTTGCCAAGAAAATGCTCAATCGGAACTGCAGGATGCGCAGCGTCCACGTACTTCGATGACGGGGCGGACCGGCTGGAATCCCGCGGCGGAAGCAGCATCGCGCACGCCCCCGGTCAGCCGATCATCATCAAGATGCGTCGTCTGCCCGCATTGGTCGCACACCAGGAAAATGCAGTCGTGTAGGCAGTCGGGGTGGGCATTGGCCACATAGGCATTGGCGCTCTCCACCTTGCGAGCAAGGTTCGCTCCCACGAAAAGATCGAGGATGCGATAGACGCTGTTCGCCGCGACACGCCGCCCCTCTGACTTCGACACGGCTTCCGCAATGTCATAAGCGCTGGCCGGCTTTTCAAACCCCGCCAGGGCGCCGAACACGCTCGCGCGCATCGCCGTCCACTGCTCGCCGGCGCGTTCCAGCGTCGCCTGCGCAGCCTGCGCCAGATCCGCACCCTGCGGCTCGTGATGGTGGTGAACATTGGCCATGATCTGGATTTAGGTCCGCATCCGCCCGACAGCAAGCACGCTCCGCTTTACGAGAAGCTCCGCTTCACGAACAAGGTGGCCGCCAGATGCAGCTTCGCTATGCTTCGCACCTCGCGTAGCCCGCTACCGCCGCAATGCTCATCGGAACTTCAGGAGAATCGCCATGGATCTCGGCCTCGCCGGCAAGACCGCCATCATCTGCGCCTCCAGCCATGGTCTAGGCCGGGCGTGTGCGGAAGAACTTGCCCGGGCTGGCTGCCGCGTCGTCCTGAACGGCCGCGAGGCGGGGCCGCTGGAGGACACCGCCGCATCGATCCGCGCGCAAACGGGCGCCATCGTCGAAACCGTGGCTGGCAACATCGGCGATACGGGCGTGCAGCAGGCACTGGTACAGACTGCCGGTACGCCAGACATCCTCGTCAACAACAATGGCGGCCCGCCTCCGCGCGGGTTCCGCGAGCTTGACGGTGAGGCGATTCATGCCGGCCTGGACGCCAACATGGTCACCCCCATCAGGCTCGTTCAGCAGGTGGTCGACGGCATGGTCGAGCGGCGCTTCGGCCGCATCGTCTGCATCACGTCGGGGTCGGTGAAATCGCCGGCTGCCGGGCTGGATCTGTCCAGCGGCGCACGCATCGGCCTTCATGGCTTTCTGGCGGGCGTCGCACGCGAGGTCGCCAGCGCCAATGTCACGATAAACTTCCTGTTGCCCGGCCTCTTCGCGACTCGCCGGCTGGGCGGCGTCATGGCGTTCGCCGCAAAGGCGCAGTCGATTGACGTGGAAACGGCGGAAGCTCGTGGACGCGAGCGGATCCCCGCCAGGCGCTTCGGCGATCCGGCGGAATTTGGCGCCGCCTGCGCCTTTCTCTGCTCGGCTCAGGCCGGCTTCATCACCGGGCAAAGCCTGCTGATCGATGGCGGCGCCTATCCCGGAGTGCTATAAAGCACAGCTTGTTTGCGCAGCGGGGCAATTTCCCGCATGTCCGCGCGCCGAAAGGAACTTTGCCATGGCCGCCAACTGGGCCCCCGACAGCTGGACCGCGCATGAAGCGCGCCAGCTCCCCGACTATCCTGACGCCGCCGCGCTGAAAGCGGCGACCGATACGCTCCGCTCGCACCCGCCGCTCGTCTTTGCTGGCGAAGCGCGGAACCTGACGGCGGAATTGGCGCGGGTTGCCGCGGGTGAAGCGTTCCTGCTTCAGGGCGGCGACTGCGCCGAAAGCTTTGCCGAATTCCATCCAAATAACATCCGCGACACGTTCCGCGTGATCCTGCAGATGGCGGTGGTGCTCACCTTCGCCTCCAAGCTGCCGGTGGTGAAGCTCGGCCGTATGGCGGGTCAGTTCGCCAAGCCCCGCTCCGCCCCGACCGAGACGATCGAGGGTGTGGAGCTGCCCAGCTACCGCGGTGACAACGTGAACGACATCGCCTTCACGGCGCAGTCCCGCGTGCCCGATCCGCAGCGCATGGTGCAGGGCTATGCGCAATCAGCCGCCACGCTGAACCTGCTGCGCGCCTTCGCACAGGGCGGCTACGCCAATCTCGCCCAGGTACACCGCTGGACGCACGATTTCATGGGCCGTTCGCCCTGGGCCAAGAAATATGCCGAAACGGCCGATCGCATCGGCGAGGCGCTGGAATTCATGGCGGCATGCGGGATCGATCCCGAAACGGTGCCGCAGCTTGCCCAGACGAGCTTCTACACCAGCCACGAGGCGCTGCTTCTCCCCTATGAGGAGGCCATGACGCGCCAGGATTCACTGACGGGTGACTGGTACGACACGTCGGCGCACTTCCTGTGGATCGGGGATCGGACCCGGTTTGAGGGATCGGCTCATGTCGAATTCCTGCGCGGCATCGGCAATCCGATCGGCTTGAAGTGCGGGCCCAGCCTGGAGCCGGACGTTCTCCTTCGCCTGCTGGACACGCTGAACCCGGGCCGCATTCCTGGCCGCATGACGCTCATCACGCGTTATGGCTACGACAAGATCGAGGCCGCCTTCCCGCGTCTCCTGCGCGCCGTCACGCGCGAAGGTCACCCGGTGATCTGGAGCTGCGATCCGATGCACGGCAACGTCGTGAAGGCCGCGAACGGGTACAAGACGCGCCCGTTCGACCGGATCCTTGCGGAAGTTCGGGGCTTCTTCGCCATCCATCGTGCCGAGGGTACGCACGCCGGTGGCATCCATGCCGAGATGACCGGCCAGAATGTCACTGAGTGCACCGGCGGCGCCGTTGACGTGACGGAGCAGAGCCTGGCGGATCGCTATCACACCCATTGTGACCCGCGCCTCAATGCCAGCCAGAGCCTTGAACTGGCGTTTCTGCTCGCAGAAATGCTGAACGCAGAGATGGCCGAGCGCCGCCGCGCGGCCGCCTGAAAGAAAAGGCGACGCGGCGGGTTGACGACCCGCCGCGTTCCCCGTAGAGGCGCCGCTCCCGCTCGCACGGCCCCTTCGTCTAGCGGTCTAGGACGTCGCCCTCTCACGGCGAAAACACGGGTTCGAGTCCCGTAGGGGTCACCAGCGATTACAAGCACTTAGTCGCTTGATCGCTACGGTCAGCCGGAACTTCGGTAATAGTTCGGTGATAAGCACGCTGAAACAGCGTGAACTAAGCCGAAACGGATAGAGACAGCTTCGCGAACTCTTTCCGGACTCGACTTAGCGATATCGCTTTGGGCATGATCAACCTGCGGTGCACGGCAGCCACGCCGCGAGAGCATGAGGGGGGCTTGTGGCGGTAGCGGACAATCTGGTCGTCGAGGTCGACATTGCCACCCGCGTGGTGGAAGACGACGACGACATCTATATTGTCCGGCCAGGGGCCGGCTATGCACTCTATAACGAGTTCGATCGCACTAGCCGCGTCTTCCTCGACTTCCCGGGGTTAGCGCTCGACATCTCTCGCGACATTCCTGAGCCGACCCGATTGCGTGAGATGATCGCGCGATCGGTCCTGGTTCGCGACTGGCACTTGGGCGGGCGGCAAGCTGCCGAGCCCAATCGTCAGATCGAAGCGTATAGCGGACGAGCTAAGGGGCGACGGTTCGGGCGATATGCGGCCGCAATCGAGAAGCTCTACTACGACCTGCCGGAGGGCACGATCATTGTAGTGCCGGGGCCAGGCTTGCTCAGCGACGTGCTCATCGGCGTGTTGCAGGGGAAGCCTCAGGTTGCGACGAACATAGAGGCGTATCCCGGCGAGCATATGCCTGTTCGCAAGGTCCGCTGGACTGGTCGGAAACAGCGCTCCGAGTTCAGCGAGGGCCTACGCGATCGGCTCGGCAACTCGCATCCGGTGATGGCGCTGGAGCGATCGATGCGCGAGGAGATCCTTGAGGCGGGGTTCGACCGCTTCGTCTTCGGCGGGCAATTTTACGCGAGGCTGGAGACCACGAAAGCCGAGTTTAACACACTCGACGATTACAACATTCAGAGCTTCGTCAACTTCGTCGCGGGTGCGATGGCTGCCCGCGAGGAGGGCGTCGCTGCCGAGCACTCGATCGACCTGGACACGGCCCTCGCGCTGCTTGCTCAGCATCGAGAGCTCGTCCCCGAGCTGACGGTTAACATCAACTCGCCCGGTTTTTTGAGGATCATCAGCGATCGCATTGCTCCGCTGGTCATCGCCATGCTATTCTCTGTCGCGACCGTGGTGCCTGCGGGTGCTCAGCCGGATCAGATCGTTGCGACGAATTCGGCGGCGGCTCCTTCGGACCCCTGCGCGGTGAATGTTGCAACGGAGGCCATGGGCGCGATGAAGCTGATGGGCTACGATGACTGGAAGCGGGCGTGCGAGAAGGCGCGGGACGCCCAGGCTTCAACGGGCGTTAAGCCGAATATGGATACCCACATCCGCCCAGCCCATCCACAGAAGCCATGAACGTCGCGGCACCCCCAGTCCCCCACGGAGGCAATTCCACGCCAGCGCCGGCTAGTCGGCGGCTGATCGTTGCTGGCTTCATCCTCTCTGCCCTTTTTACGACGGTTCTCGGCGGAGTGAGCAGCTGCGTGCTAGCGGATCGCCAAACCACGCGAGCAGAGAAAATCTCTGAGGTGAACCGGTTCCTGAAGTCCACCGAGGATTTTGAGCCTCTTATGAGGCGGCACGTTCAGAACATCGTGCATGATAAGCCGCTGGATGCGAGTCGCGAGGCGTTGCTGCAGAATATCCAAGGTCAGCACGTCCTGCTCCGCGGCGTTAGAGCTTATGTTCCCGATGGTCTGCGGCCCCAGGCTGATGAATACGAAGCTACGCTAGTGAAAGTGGCGGATGCGTTGGGCCAAGCGGATGATCCCCTCACCACCGGTCCGCTGATGCAGCAGGTCAATGATGCTGTTGTGGCTAAGCAAAAGCTCACCGCCGCGCTGCGTGAAGGTGTCGGGCTACCCAGCTAGGTGACGCGGCCGCCGACGCGGTTGCCGGCAAGTGCCTTGGGGCGCGTCCCTGATCGTCTCACGACACAAACATCGCCTCAACGATCGCCTGCATCAGCACCCCGCGCGGCACGGGAACGCCAACCGAGACGTAGCCGTTGTTGTGAGCGGATCGCGTGCCGTAGATGCTGATCCACTGCCGACCATGCTGCCGCCACGCCCGCTGGAGCGCCGGAACCGGCATGAGCAAACAAGTACCAGCGGGGGCAAAAGCGTAGGCGATGAAGTCGGAGGCGAGCGGCTTCTGCACCCAGCCCGGCGTCCGTCTCGCCTCGTCGGACCAGCGCTCAAGCAGCACGTCGGGCCAGTCCTCGGTCCTGATCTTCTCGTCCACCGTGTAGGTCCGACCGCACTGGAGGGTCAGCAGACGGTCGATACCCCCACGCTGTGCCCAGCCGTCCTCGCGCACAGCCACTGCCGAAGCCAGGGTCGGGAAGGCTCGCCGGTAGAGCGGGATCCACCAGTCAGCGTCCACATACCAGTTCGACAGCGCCAGGCTCTTGCCGAAGTGGTGCACACGCCGGGAGCCCGCCGTCCGACGATCGCGGGCGACGGGCTGTTCGGGCCGTTGGTGGCGCTGCCGTTCAGCGAGCGCCGGGCTAACCTTCGTCCACGAATTCGCGATCGTGGCTGTCCTCCCAATCTTCGCGGGTGTCTTCGAGGTCGGGATCGCCATCGATCTCGTCCATGCGGTTGATCAGGGCTTCCGTCAGCCGGGCAAGTTCGCACCGGGGGAGCGAGGGTATTGCGGCAAACATCGACGCGACCCCGGTCAAGTCACTCGGCCGGGTCCAAGATCGACGGCGCATCCGCCGCCACCGAGCCTTGCGCCGCGGCGGGACCGGCGCAGGTGAGCATATGGTCACCATCAGCCCACCTCCCCGTTCTGGCGACGCTCGATAGCTGCCTTGATTGCGTCCTGACGCTCGGGCTTGCCCACGATCTGGGCCATGACGCTGGTCAGGTCGTCGCCGTCGCAATCATCGACGAGGAATGCCAATCGCCGATCCGCCATCAATGCGTAGCCGCCGCCGATGGTGGTCAGCGCCTGGAGCCACACAGCGGCGTCGAAGCGATCCGCATGATTGAGGATACTCGGCATGTCAGCGCTCCCCCGTATGAGGCAGCCACTGCTCGACCTGCTTCGACACCCAGACGAGCGCCTGATGCTGGCTCTCGGTTGGCTCTTCATCCGGGCGGAAGAGTGCTGCCAGACGCAACGCGCAGTTCTTCACTGCTACGCCGGTCATCTCACGCAGGTCACGAAGCTCCCGCTCGGTTGCCTCACCGCCCTGCCCGGTGATCAGGTCATGGCGACCGGCCAGTTCGGTGAGCACCGCCAGCACATCATCGAAGGTCTGCGGCGGTTCGGCGACGATGGCACAGGACAGCGCCTCCTGCTGTCGGCTCCACACGCGTGATGCCGGCACCCACTCCTCGCGCGTGAGGTCGTCGCGCGCCTCTGCCTGCTCGATGGCATCCTGCCGTTGGCTGGCTGCATCGAGCATCAGGACGAGATTGCGGATCGGGGTCGTAGTCATCGTCACGCCTCCCCACCAGCAAGGCGAGCCACGTCGGCGATCATCAGCGGCAGCAGGTCTTCGCCGTCCATGCCGTCGTCGCGCTCGATGAACGCCAGCTTCGCTTGAAGATCGGCCAGCGTTCGAACCGGGAAGGCATGAACGGCCGAACGTGCTTCACGGTAGGGCACATACAGCTCGTCCTCCTGCTCGGCTGCTGCCCTGGCGCCCGTGATCACGTCGATCCGCTTCTCGGCACGGTTGCGACGATGCTGCGCGGCCAGCAACTTGCGGGCGCATTGCACGTCATCCGACGCGCCCCGCCCTTCGGCATCCACCAGACGACGAGCCAAGCGCAGCCCGGCCGGATTATCGGTCGACCACAGGCCAGCGGATTTGGGATGCGCCGACGGGATGGTGACATGTGGGATCGCGGCCCGCATCGAGTTCGCTCGCTCGATCGCCGGATTGAACACCTCGGCGTAGAAGCGGTCGATCTCGGCGTTGGTCGCATCGAACTTGCCGATCAGAGCGAGGAGTTCGGGACTGACGTTTCCGGTCGGAAGTGTCGCGGCGGCAGGTGCCAGTCCAAGGACCGCGGTTCCGATCACGATGGCGGGAGCGGCGCTCAGCAGGTCGCGGCGGCTGGTGTTGCGGTCCATCGCTCAGCCCTCCCGCTCGTTACGGAGGCGGAGAAGCGGCCCCTCGGCTTCGCCGAGTAACTTCTGGATCTCCTCCAGCTTCTCGATCCCGACCTGGTTGATGCACCAGATGTTGGAAGCAACACGGTGGAGGCTCTGTTCGCCGCCGGACAGGCGCTCGACGACATACTCCATGAAGTCGCTGTTGCTGTTCGCCATCAATGCGATGACCCGTTCCAACGACAACGACATGTCGGAAACGACCCGCACGGGGTTGATGACGGTTGCGGTCATGGTGAAGCTCTCAGCCATGATCAGCCCTCCATCGACTGGAGGGAGCGAAGCGCCGATAGCGTCAGCCGAGCGCTCCAATCCAAGCTGCTGTCGAGGCGGTCGATCGCAGCGAAGTCGGCGCGGGTGAGCGCTTCGTCGTCCTCGCGACCGGTCACGCTGTGATACATCGCGCACCAGAGCTGGATCATCGCGCCACGCGGCGTCCTGGCGGCGGTGGAGCGGATCAGCTCTTCCGCTTCGTCGATGATGTCCCACTGCTCACGTTCGCCTGGGCCGTAGCCGTCGACGATGGGGCCGTTGTCTTCAGGCAGCGCGTGGAAGGCGGCATACGCCTCGACGCGCCGTTGCCAAGCCGCCTCGATGGCCGCGTCAGCAGAGGTGTGGGAGAGCGCCGGAGCGGCAAGGACCGCGGGCGCGACAGCGATTGCGCCGAGAACCCCTCGGCGGGTAGTGGTCTTCATAGTCGTTTCCCTTCGTCAACAAGGGTGGCGATCAGAGCCGGTTCGGAAGTTGGCGCTTCCGGCCGGCTCGCGACTCTGATAACAGGGTTTCTATGGATGATCAAGAAACCCTGATAACAAAGAAACGGGGTCCTAAGCCCACAGGCATCGGGACACTAATCGGGGTGCGAATGCTGCCGGACTTGCTGGCGGCGCTCGACAAGTGGATCGATCGACAGGACGAGCCCAAGCCCACCCG
>NZ_LSKH01000257.1:0-4892 GCF_001557395.1 Sphingomonas sp. CCH5-D11
GTGCTGGCGTTCACCGCGACCGGCTTCGTCGTCGCCGCGTTCGGGCAGGCGCTCGGGATCGATACGCTTGTCGTCCGGAACGCCGGCGCGATCATCCTGTGCCTGGTGGGCATCGTCCTGCTGATACCTCGCCTTCAGGACGGGCTTTCACGGATCGCCACGCCTGCCGCAGCCTGGGCGAGCCGACAGCAAAGCGCACTCGACGACCGCGCCGGGTTGTGGGGTCAAGCGCTGATCGGGGCATTGCTCGGCATCGTCTGGGCACCCTGTGTCGGCCCCACGCTCGGCGCGGCGGTGGCGCTGGCGGCGGAAGGGAAGGATCTGGGCGAAGTAGCGCTGGTGATGGCGGCCTTCGGACTAGGTATCTCCACCGTGCTGCTGGTCATCGCCTTTGCCGCTCGCGGCGCGCTCGCCCGCTGGCGGGGGCGGATGATGGCAGCGGGCGGTCGCGGCAAGATCGTGCTTGGAGGACTGCTGTTAATCGTCGGCATTTTCATCCTGACAGGGGTGGATCGCCAACTCGAAGCCTTCCTACTCGATCATCTGCCCGACCGGGTAACCGAATGGTCGACCGCCTTTTAACATTCGTACTCTCCCACCGAGGCACTCTGCATGACGCACAACATCCTCTCCCTGCTGTCCCTGTTAGCGCTGGCCGGCTGCGGGCAGGCGCCCGCCGGAGCTGCCGCACAGCCCCGCCCGGTCAAACCACTCGTCGTCGGGACGCCCGCCGCGCCTGTGGTGGTCGAACTGTTCCAAAGCCAAGGCTGCTCGTCCTGCCCGCCTGCCAACGCCAACGTGAACGCCATTGCGGATGCGCCGGGCGTGCTCGCCTTATCCTTCGCCGTGACCTACTGGGATCGGCTCGGCTGGAAGGACACTTTCGGCTCCCCCGCCTGGACCGCGCGGCAATGGGACTATGCGCGTGCCGCTGGTCGCCCACAGGTGGCGACACCGCAGGTGATCATCAACGGCGGGCCCACTATCGTTGGCAGCAATCGTGCCCAGCTCGAAGCGGCTATACAGCGCGCCGGCCCTGCGCGTGGCGGTCCTGCCATATCGGTGCGCAATGGAGCCCTGACTCTGGCTGCCGGCAAAGACGTTCCATCGACGATCTGGCTGGTCCGCTACGATCCGCGGACGGTCGAGGTGCCGATCCGCGCCGGAGAGAATGGGGGGCGGACGCTCCCCCACCGCAATATCGTGCGGGAATTGGTAAAGCTGGGCAATTGGTCCGGCGCGGTGACGGAGTTGCCGCTGCCCAGCGCACCCCGCGGGCTGAGCTCCGCCGTTCTGGTGCAGCAGGGTACGGGCGGGCCGATCACCGCAGCGCGCAAGCTGTAAGCCGTTGGCGGTGCCGTCCGCGGCTGGGGATCGGCCGAGTTAGCGAGGCTGCACATCGGCCGACGATATTTCATCGGCCGTGTAACTCCGGCCGGTCAGCGATCGAAGTTGGGATTATGATGATGGGAATTTTCCACTCCATGCGCTCGACACGCCGGACCGGCGCTTGGGCAGACCACCCGGATGCAGGCCCCGGGTTACAAAACCCTCGCGACTATCGGCACGAAGCCGATGGTGTGCGGTACCGAGGAGGCTGCAGATGATCGAGCCGCTATCGACTTCAGCCACCGAGACCCGCGAGCGTGCAGAGCACGGCGGCGAACTGGTGTACCGGCATCGATTGCCGACAAGGCTTTGGCATTGGACCAATGCGGTGGCGATCATCGTCCTGCTAATGAGCGGGTTGATGATCTCGAACGCCCACCCGCACCTTTATTGGGGTGAGTATGGCGCGAATTTCGATCAGCCGTGGTGGTCTCCGCCGCGCTTTCCGGGCTGGGCAACAATCCCCTCAACATACAATCTGGCGCTTGCTCGCCACTGGCATCTGTTCTTCGCTTGGATTCTCGCGTTTGGCCTGCTTGCTCATCTGGTCATCAGTCTGGTCAACCGGCACATCCAGCGTGACCTGACGCTACGGCGCAGCGAACTTGCTCCTTCCCACCTCTGGCAAGACGTGAAGGATCATGCGCGCCTAAAATTCCCCACTGGTCAAGAAGCGCTCCGGTATAACGTCCTACAGAAGATCGCGTATATTTCGATCGTATTCGTCGTTATCCCGCTGCTGATCCTGACCGGGCTGAGCTTGTCTCCCGGATTCAACGCAGTCATGCACTGGCCGCTCGATCTTTTGGGCGGTCGCTCGTCGGCCCGCTCTCTGCATTTCATTTGCGCTGGTATCATAGCTGCGTTCATCGTCGTTCACCTGACTTTGGTGCTACTGGCGGGTCCGATCAACGAGGTCCGTTCGATGTTGACCGGCTGGTTCCGAGTGCCACCCGATCCCGACAAACATATCGCCAAGCTCAAGCGGACCTTGGACACGCAATGACAACGATTCTCACACGCCGCGCTCTTGTCGGCAGCCTTGCAGCCGGCGCCGGCACGATACTCTCAGGCTGCGACCGTCTAGGGCAAAATGAGCAATTTCGCGCGCTCCTCGCATCCGGCGAGCGGGGCAACTATGCCTTTCAGAGGCTATTGCAGGACCGGACGGCGCTAGCTGAGGAGTTCGCTCCTTCGCAGCGCTCGCCCGTTTTTCGAGCGAATGGCACCCGGATGCCGGGCGGAACCGATTATGCACGGCATCTTGCCGTCAACTTCAACGATTGGCGGCTGGTGGTCGACGGCGCTGTCGCTAACCCGCAAGCCTTTTCGCTCGACCAGATCAGGGCGATGCCGACCCGAACCCAGATCACACGTCATGACTGCGTGGAGGGCTGGAGCGCGATCGCGAAATGGCACGGTGTGCCCCTAAAGCTGTTGCTGGATCGCGCAGGTGTCAGTCCGCAAGCCCGTTTTATCGTGTTTCATTGTGCCGACCCACAGACCAACGGGACCATGTACTATGAATCGATCGACCGGATCGACGCCGTTCATCCGCAGACGATCCTGGCTTGGGGGATCAACGACCAGCTGCTTCCGGTCCAGAACGGCGCGCCGTTACGTCTCAGGGTAGAGCGGCAGCTCGGCTATAAACACGCGAAATATGTCCAGCGGATCGAGGCGGTCCCAAGCCTTGCCGGCATCTATGGCGGCAAGGGTGGGTATTGGGAGGATGCTGCAGGATATGAGTGGTACGCAGGACTCTGAGAGATCGCGATCACACGATAAATTTCTATGCTGGCGGTGGTTTGGACGTTGAACGTGTCCGACATTCCGCCAGCGAAAGCTGACATTCCCGTTTCACCATCCTTTGTGAGACGCTGGCAGGGGCGCCATGCAGTTATCCCGTCTGTTGGCGGACATACTCGCCCAAGCCGCGCGCGACGAGTTCGTCGTTGGAGAGGCGGGGGCCTCGCTTCAGGCGCTGATTGCCAAGTTTGCGGCGGTCCAGCTTCGGCCCGGGTGGTACGGGCGAGGGGGCCTTGAACACCCCGCCGGGCTGAGCGGTACGCGCCGGTTCGTTGTTGTTGCGCTTCGCGTGGTGCGGCTGCACCTGCTGGATGGCATGGGCGAGCGCCAGCGCCGCGTCGAGGTGCTTGTTGTCGACCACCGGTGCCTGGTTCACGCGGCGCATCTTGTCGAAGACGCGATAAGGCAGGACCTCGCCCTCGTGCTGGATCTCGAGGCGGCCGTCCGGGTATTCGCACACATCCACCTTCTTGCGCGCTAGCCCCTGAGCGACCGGGGTCGGCTCCAGGATGAACATGGCCTTGTTGTAGTGCAGGGTGAGGGCGCCGGTGACGGTGCGCTGCTCGCGCCAGACCATCTCGGCTTCAAGGTTCTCGTGGATGGCCAGCGGTCGGTGCAGATCGCGCGGGTCGAACGGCGCCTTGGCGAACCGCTGGTTGTGTTGCGCCATATAGGAGGGGAGGAAGGCGTTGGCTTCGTCGATGGTGTTGATGCGGTGGAGCCGCATCGCCTTGACGAGCCGGTCCTGCAGCGTCGCGTTGGCCCGCTCGACGCGCCCCTTCGCTTGCGGCGAGTTCGCGCAGATCAGATCGATGTTCAGCCGGTCCAGTGCCCGCCCGAGATGGGTCATCCCGTCGCCGTTCGCCGAGGCTGTGTTGTTGCGGAACGCGCTGTGCTTGTCCGTGTAGAAGGCGACCGGCTTGCCGTGCCGCTCGAGGTACGTCCGCGTCGCGCGCATGTAGGAAAAGGTGCTTTCGCTCTCGACCATCTCGAGGTGCATCAGCTCGCTCGTCGCGTCGTCGATGAACACCAGCAGCGTGCATTGCGGGCCGCGGTCCTCGAACCACCAGTGTTTCGAGCCGTCGACCTGGACCAGTTCGCCGCGACAGTCGCGCCGGTAGCGGGGTTGGTAGGGGCGCGGGCGCCTGGCCGCGCGGTCTTTCCAAAGGCCCGCCTCCATCATGATCTGACGCAACGTCTCACACGAGAGGCCCAAGCCGTGCCGCTCCGCAAGGTATTCGCGCGCGAGCGTCGGCCCGAAGTCGGCATAGTTTTCCCGCACGAGAGCGACGACCTCGGCGCGAAAGGCGTCGCTGTAGCGGCGGTTGCTCGGGCGTCCGCGCTTGCGCGACACGAGTCCAGCAGCGCCTTCCTGTCGAAGGCGATCGAGCAGCCGGTAGATTTGCCGCCGCTGGAGGCCAAGAAGCTCCATCGCGTCCGGGATCCGGATCTCGCCGCGGTCGAGCCGCATCAGCGTGTCGAACCGGGTGATCTCAGCAGCACTCATCGTCAGCACCGTCATACCATGCGCGTCCTCGTTGCCGAGGAAGGCTATGACACCGGCGACCCACTGAAAGCACCGGCAGTGCCGTTTCTATCTAGCAGGACGGTGTCATTTGTATCTGGCGCTTACACCTGTTGTTGCTGCCACTTAGAGAAGACACATTCGTCGCCAGATAGAACTGACACACCGT
>NZ_LSKH01000026.1:0-30906 GCF_001557395.1 Sphingomonas sp. CCH5-D11
CGCCATCACCCTTTCCGCCATCGCGATGACGCTGATCGTCGGCGTGCGCTACCTCATCACCAGCGGGGCCTTCGCGCTTGCCACGCGGGCGAAACACCCCGGGCTCTACAGCGGCCTCGATCCGCAGATCCGGCGCGAGATCTGGTGGAGCCTCGCGTCGGCCGCGATCTATGGCGTGCCGGCCGGGGTGGTCGCCTGGGGCTGGCAGAACCGCGGCTGGACCCGGATCTATACCGAGGCGTCCGCTTATCCGCTCTGGTACCTGCCGCTATCGGTGCTGCTGTTCCTGTTCGCCCACGACACCTGGTTCTACTGGTCGCATCGCTGGATGCACCGCCCGAAGCCGTTCCGCATCGCCCATGCGGTTCACCATGCCAGCCGGCCGCCGACCGCCTGGGCGGCGATGGCGTTTCACCCGATCGAGGCGCTGACCGGGGCTGTGGTAATTCCGCTACTGGTGTTCATCATTCCGATCCATGTCGCCGCGCTTGGATTGGTGCTGACGATCATGACGGTTATGGGTGTGACCAACCATATGGGCTGGGAAATTTTCCCGCGGTTCATGTGGCGGGGGCCATTGGGGGCGTGGCTGATCACTGCCAGTCATCATCAGCGCCATCACGAGCGGTACGGATGCAATTATGGACTCTATTTCCGGTTCTGGGATCGGCTGTGCCGCACGGATGACGGATTGGGCGATTTCACGCGGGAACGGGCGCGTGCTGCTGCTCGCAGCCAGCGCGGTGGCGCTGATCGGCGCGACGCCGGTCGCGCGGCTTGATGTCGATTTCGACCAGGTCCGTTCCGACAAGGGCATGTTGCGCATCTGTCTGACCGCTGCACCCGATAATTTTCCGACCTGCGTTGATGATCACAATGCGACCAGGCGCTCGGTTTCCGCCGGCACCGGCACGCTGCAGTTCGATGGCCTGCCCCATGGCAGCTATGCGGTGGCGGTGATCCACGACGAGAACGGCAACAAGAAGCTGGATACCTTTGCCGGCATCCCGCGCGAGGGCTTCGGCTTTTCGCGCAACCCGCCGATCCGCTTCGGCCCGCCCCGCTTCGCGGCCGCTCGGTTCAGCATCAACAGTGATGCTGAAAAGCAACACGTAAAGCTGCGTTACATCCTGTAAGCAACGTCGGGGAGCCAAATTGCTGCCGGCGGGTTGGGTGCGCACCGAAGAGGGGACGCATCAAACCGTGACAATGAGGATTCTCGTCGGCCTTGCCGCCGGCATTGCCGCTCTGCCCACCATCGCCAGCGCGCAGGACGCCGCGCCACCCGCCACCGCCGAAGCGATCGCGCAGGAGCTGGGCGGCGACAGCGTGACGGTCGGCGTGGGCGTCGGTTATCTCACCGACTACGAAGGCTCAGACGATTATCGCTGGACGCCCGTGCCGGGTGCGATCGGATCGGTGGGCGGCATCAACTTCCAGGTGCTCGGCAATCGCGCCAGCGCCGATCTCATCCCCAACCAGTCCGGCTCCACCTGGGATTTCCAGCTCGGCCCGATCGGCGTGATCAACTTCATGCGCAGCGATCGTTCCAGCATCGACGATCCGCGCGTCAAGGCGCTGGGCGAGCGGGACACCGCAATCGAGCTCGGCGGCTATGCGGGTATCGGCAAGACCGGGATCATCACCAGCCCCTATGACCGGCTGTCGGTGTCCGTGAGCTATCGCCACGATGTGACCAAGGTGCATCGCAGCGGCATCTGGCAGCCGACGATCACCTATTTCACCCCCTTGTCGACCAAGGCGGCGGTGGCGGTGCTCGCGTCGGCGGAGCGGGTGGAGACCAAATATATCCGCACCTATTACGACATCTCGCCCGATGAAGCGGCGGTGTCGGGCCTGCCGGCCTATCGCGGCCGGGGCGGGTGGAAGAGCTGGACGGTGGGCGCGCTCGGCACCTATTCGCTGAGCGGCCATCTGCTGAAGGGATGGAAGATCGTCGGCGGTGCGACCTATCGCAAGCTGATCAACGACATGGCGGACAGCCCCATCGTCAGCGTGGCGGGATCGCGCCATCAGTGGATCGGCGCGGTGGGCCTGGGCTACACCTTCTAAGCGTTTGGAGAGGGGCGTGCGCCTGGCGCGCGGCCCGGGAGGTGGGGCTGAACTGATCGCCACCAAGGAGCAGCGCCCCACCTCGTTGCCCCCTTGTCGAAAACGCTTTCCAGGGGGCGCTACGCCGACAAGCGGTTGAACGATCAGGTGAAACAGGGCATGGCGGCACCATGGTTCCTGTTTCGTTCGGCGGCCAATTGCTGACCCCCCTGTCGCAGGGCGCCCTATATTGGGCTGCCCGGCAGGCGCTGCTGGTCGCTGATCTTCACTTGGAAAAGGCAAGCTGGTTCGCCCGTGGCGGGCAGATGCTGCCGCCCTATGACTCGCTGGCGACCCTCGCGGATCTCGCGGCGCTGGTGCGGGACACGGCCGTGCGCGAGGTCTGGTGCCTGGGTGACAGCTTCCATGATCCCGAGGGGTGCAGCCGGCTGCCGGAGGCGGCACAGGACATGCTGCGCGCGCTGACCGAGGCGACCCGCTGGACGTGGATCACGGGCAATCACGATCCACATGGCGTGGACCGCTGCGGCGGCGATGTGGTGGACGAAGCCGTAGTGGGCGGTCTGGTGCTGCGGCACGAGGCGAAGGCGGGCGAGACGCGGCCCGAACTGTCCGGCCATTATCATCCCAAGCTGCGTATCCGGGTGCGCGGCAAGCTCGTGTCGCGGCGGTGTTTCGTGGCGACGGGCGCGAAGCTGATCCTGCCCGCCTTTGGTGCGCTGACCGGCGGCCTGGACGCCACACACCCCGAGATCGTTCGCGCGGTCGGCCGGCCGGCGCACGCGCTGATCCCGGTCGAGGATCGGCTGCTCCGCTTCCCGCTGGCCGCCTGAGCAGGCGTAGCGGCGCGCTCAGGCCAGCGCGGCGACGCTGTTCGCGATCAGGCGCACCAGATCGACCTGACCACGCGTCCGCGTCTTGGCGAACAGGCGTTTGGAATAATTGCGCGCCGTCTCGAGCGTCAGGCCAAGCTGCGCGGCAGCCTCGCTCAAGCTCGCCCCGCCGGCGATCGCGGCGGCGAGCCGCGCCTCGCTGGGCGGCAGGGCGAAGATCGCCGACAATGCGGCGGCACGCGCCGCCTGATCGCCGTTCCGGGGAATAGCCATCAGGCCGATGACCGCTGCGCCTGAACCGGTCGTCGATGGTTCCGCCGAACAGGGTATCAACAGCAGCCAGTGCGGCATATCTCCCCGCACCCGCATGACTTTCACGGCATTTTCCTGAAGAGCGGCCGCGACGCTGCTGCTCACTCCGACGGCGAGCCAACGGGGACCCAGCGCCGCCTGCGCGCCAGACGACATGGACAATAGCCGCGCGTCGGCGTCGAAACCTACCCAGCCGACACCGGCGCGGCGCAGCGCCTGTTCGGACAAAGCGAGCTCAACACGTGAGCGGTCGAGCGCCCGGCGGGTACGCAGGGATATGCCGAGATGCGGCGCGAGCCGCGTGAGCAAGGCGCCGTCCGCGGCGGTAAAGTCGCGCTCCTGTCGGCGTACAATGAGCCAGGCAGAGGCGCCCCCGACCTCACCCACGCGCACGATGCGGCCAAAGCCTTGGTCACGATCGATGGCGTAGACGCGGCCCGGCCGCAATTGCCGGCGCCACGCGCGGTCGCCGCTGCCGCCTTGCCCCGCCAATGCCGCAAAGTGCACGTCTGGCGCATCCGGGCCGGCGCTGACGATAATGGCGGCACTGTCGGCGCGCACGCGCTGGCGGAGGCGCGAGAGGAACGTTGCCCAGGGGTGCTGCTCATGAACGCCATCATGCAACGGGAGCAACAGATCGGTTTCGTCGGCCGGCGCGAGTGCCATGACGCATACTCCCATATGGGAGGTTTGCTGTCATCCCGCTGCTGCCATCTTCCCGACAAACAGATCGGGGATTTCATGACTGCCCGCACCCTCACCCATCTCGAGCGGCTCGAGGCGGAGTCGATCCATATCATGCGAGAGGTGGTCGCCGAGAGCGAACGCCCGGTGATGCTTTATTCGGTCGGCAAAGATTCGGCCGTGATGCTGCACCTCGCTCGCAAGGCCTTCTATCCAGCGCCGCCGCCCTTCCCCCTGCTCCATGTCGATACGACCTGGAAGTTCAAGGCGATGTACGAGCTTCGCGATCGCATGGCGCGCGAGAGCGGCATGGAGCTCATCGTCTACAAGAATCCTGAGGCCGAGGCGCGCGGGATCAACCCGTTCGATCACGGGCCGCTCCACACCGACATGTGGAAGACCGAAGGTCTGAAGCAGGCGCTGGACAAATACGGCTTTGATGTCGCCTTTGGCGGAGCACGGCGGGACGAGGAGAAAAGCCGCGCGAAAGAACGCGTCTTTTCCTTCCGCTCGGCCAACCATCGCTGGGATCCGAAGAACCAGCGGCCGGAACTGTGGAACCTCTATAATGCGCGGAAATCGAAGGGTGAATCGATCCGCGTCTTTCCGATCTCCAACTGGACCGAGCTCGACATCTGGCAATATATCCAGCTGAACGACATTCCCATCGTGCCGCTCTATTTCTCCGAGCGGCGGCCGACGGTGGAGCGCGACGGGCTGCTCCTGATGGTGGATGACGAACGCTTTCCGCTGCGCGAGGGCGAGACGCCCGTCGAACGCTCGATCCGCTTCCGTACACTAGGCTGCTATCCGCTGACCGGCGCCGTGGAAAGCGAGGCGGCGACCCTGTCGGACGTGATCCAGGAGATGCTGCTCACCACCACCAGCGAGCGGCAAGGCCGTGCGATCGACAAGGACGCGGGCTCGGCAAGCATGGAGAAGAAGAAGCAGGAGGGGTATTTCTGATGCTGCAAGGTATTACTTTGCAGCAGGTTGGCGTGAGTGGCGAGGACCGTCGCCCCAGCTCCACCGTCATCCCCGCAAAGGCGGGGATCCACACGCGCTGCCGTCTCAATCATCACGAACCATCGAGTTCATGGATTCTCACCTGCGCGGGAATGACGAGGTAAGTATGGCCAGCACCGCCCAAGAATCCGTCTATCAGGTCGACGCCCTCGTCGCCGAGGACATCGACGCCTATCTCGATCGTCATCAGCACAAATCGCTGCTGCGCTTCATCACTTGCGGCAGTGTCGACGACGGCAAATCGACGCTGATCGGCCGGCTGCTGTATGATTCGAAGATGATCTTCGAGGACCAGCTCGCCGCGCTCGAGAGTGACTCGAAGAAGGTCGGCACGCAGGGTCAGGAGATCGATTTCGCCCTGCTGGTCGACGGCCTCGCCGCCGAGCGGGAGCAGGGCATCACCATCGACGTCGCCTATCGCTTCTTCGCCACCGAGAAACGCAAGTTCATCGTCGCCGATACGCCCGGCCATGAACAATATACGCGCAACATGGTGACGGGGGCGTCGACCGCCGATCTCGCCGTGATCCTGGTTGACGCGCGCAAGGGCGTGCTCACCCAAACGCGGCGGCATTCCTATCTTGCCCATCTGATCGGCATCCGAAACGTGGTGCTGGCGGTGAACAAGATGGACCTGGTCGGCTATGATCAGGCGATCTTCGACGAGATCGTGGCCGATTACCGGACGTTCGCGGAATCGATCGGCCTTGATGCGTTCACCGCCATGCCGATCTCCGGCTTCAAGGGCGACAACATCACTGCCCCTTCGCCCAACACGCCCTGGTACACGGGGCCGAGCCTTGTCGCGCATCTCGAGACCGTGGAGCTGGACGCGGAGGCCGATCAGGCAAAACCGTTCCGCCTGCCGGTGCAATGGGTCAACCGCCCCAACCTCGACTTTCGCGGCTTTGCCGGCCTCGTCGCGACCGGCACCATCCGGCCCGGTGATCCCGTCCGCATCCTTCCCTCCGGCAAGACGTCCAAGGTCGCCCGCATCGTCACGCTGGACGGCGATCTGGACGAGGCGGTGGCTGGCCAGTCGATCACCCTCACCCTGACCGACGAGGTGGATTGTTCACGCGGAGACGTAATCGCGGTCGCTGGCGCACCGCCGCAGGTGGCGGATCAGTTCGAGGCCACGATCGTGTGGATGGCCGAGGACGAGATGCTGCCGGGCCGCTCCTATTGGCTGAAGCTGGGCACACAGACCGCGACCGCGACGGTTCAGGCGCCAAAATATCAGGTCAACGTCAACACGCTGGAGCAGCTGGCGGCCAAAACGCTGGACCTGAACGCCATCGGCGTTGCCAACCTTTCCACCGACAAGCCCTTGGTGTTTGAGCCTTATGCGGCCAACCGGGCGCTCGGCGGCTTCATTCTGGTTGACAAGCTGACCAACGCCACTGTGGCGGCTGGCATGCTGCACTTCAGCCTGCGGCGATCGCAGAACATCCATTGGCAACCGACCGATGTTAGCCGCGACACGCTCGCCAGCCTGAAGAATCAAAAGCCGGTGGTGCTGTGGTTCACCGGCCTGTCCGGGGCGGGCAAATCCACCATCGCCAATGTCGTGGAAAAGAAGCTGGTGCGGATGAACCGCCACACCTTCCTGCTCGACGGCGACAATGTGCGCCACGGGTTGAACAAGGACCTGGGCTTCACCGATGCCGATCGGGTGGAAAACATCCGGCGTGTCGGCGAAGTCGCCAGGCTGATGACCGATGCCGGGCTGATCGTGATCACCGCCTTCATTTCTCCGTTCCGCGCAGAGCGGGAGATGGTGCGCCAGATGATGCAGCCGGGCGAGTTCATCGAGGTTCATATCGACACGCCGCTGGCGGAGGCGGAGAAGCGCGACGTGAAGGGCCTGTATGCCAAGGCACGGTCGGGGCAGCTCGCCAACTTCACGGGTATCGATAGCCCCTATGAACCCCCGGAAGATCCCGAGATCCGCATCGACACCACGGCGATGACGCCCGATGAAGCAGCCGAGCTGATCATCAAGAGGATCATTCCATGACCGACATGACCGATGCGGAGCTGGCCGCGCATCTGGCGGAAACCGCCGGTCGGATCCTGCTGGAAGTGCGGGAATCCAGCGTGTTTTCGGCCAAGGCGCTGGGCAAGGCCGGCGACCAGACGGCGAACCAGTTCCTGGTTCATGCCATCCGCGAAGCACGGCCCGACGATGGCCTGCTGTCCGAAGAAATGAAGTGCGATGGCGAGCGGCTCGGCAAATCGCGAGTGTGGATCGTCGATCCGGTGGATGGCACGCGCGAATATGGCGAAGCGCGGCAGGACTGGGCGGTTCACGTCGGGCTGACGATCGATGGCGTTGCAACCGTTGGCGCGGTGGCGCTGCCGGGTGCCGGAATGGTGCTTCGATCCGATCAGCCACAGGCCGTTCCCGCACCGGGAAGCCCGCTTCGTATGTTGGTTAGCCGTACAAGGCCGGCTGCCGAAGCTGTGAGCGTTGCCGAACGGCTGGGCGCGACGCTGGTCCCGATGGGTTCGGCCGGGGCCAAGGCGATGGCAGTGGTGCGCGGCGAGGCCGATATCTACCTTCACTCGGGCGGCCAGTTCGAGTGGGATTCGGCGGCACCGGTCGCGGTGGCGCTGGCGCACGGGCTGCATTGCTCGCGCATCGACGGCAGCCCATTGGTGTACAATCAGGAAGACTCTTACCTTCCCGACCTGCTCATCTGCCCCAAGCCGCTTGCCGCGCAGATCCTGTCGCTCATCACGGAAACGAAAGCAGCCGCCTGAGCTGAGGCCGTCCGGCGCCGGACGGCTGCCGATAGCGGATCGCCTTCCCGATCAAGGGAAAGCGATCCGCGGCCGTCATCAGGCCAAATGCTCGCGGAAGAAGGCGGCGGTCCGGTCATCCGCTAGCTGGGCGGCCTCTTCCGAACGGCGATCGCCCATCTCAGTCGCGAAGCCGTGATCCTCACCGGGGTAGTCGTACAAAGTCACCTTTGGGTGGTCGTCCAACCCCTCATGCATCTTCTGCTGCGTCGCCTTGTCGACGAAGCCGTCGTCACCGGCGATGTGCAGCAGCACCGGATGCGCGATGGCGTGCTTTTCACCCAGCAGGCCATCAATGCCGACGCCGTAATAGCCGACCGCCGCATTGATGTCCGTCCGGCACGCCGTCATGAACGCCAGGCGACCGCCGAGGCAATAGCCGACCGCACCAACCTTGCCGGTGCCGCCGAGCAGCTGGCGCGCCTGATGGATCGTCGCCTCAATGTCGCGGATGCCGGCATCCTGATCGAACTGGCCGAACAGGTCGAGTCCGCGCTGCAGCTCGGCCGGGATATCGGGGTTCAGCTCCACGCCGGGTGCGATCCGCCAGAACAGGTCAGGCGCGATGGCGAGATATCCCTGCTCCGCCAGCCGGTCGCACTTCTGGCGAATGCCGGGGTTCACGCCAAACACCTCCTGGATGACGATGATCGCGGCGGTCGGCGTTCCGCTCGGGTCCGCGCGATAGGCCTTGAACATACCTTCGCCGTTCAATGCCGTGGCGTCGATCATCTCACCCATGTGCAATCCTCTCAGTTGATGTTGACCCGCGATGCGGTTGCGATGAAAGCCGCATAACGGGCATAGATGGCGCGTCAGTGACGCTATCGTCCCTGCGGGGACTGCTCAAGGGAGCGTGATCAATGAAGGTCACCATCGAAATCGATTGTTCACCGGAAGAGGCGCGGCGGTTCATGGGCCTGCCCGATCTCGCCCCTTTGCAGGATCGCTATGTCGCGCTGCTGCAAAAGTCGCTGGAACAAAGCACGCAGGCGCCGGAAGCGCTGGAGGCGATCATGAAAAGCTGGGCGCCGATGGGCGAAGCCGGCACCGCGATGTGGCGGCGCATGTTCGAAACCGCGACCAAGCCCGGCGGTTGATGGACACGATCTACGCGGTGTCCAGCGGCCGCCCGCCCGCCGCAATCGCCGTTTTGCGCATCAGTGGCCCCGATGCGATGGCAGCGGCCACGAAGCTTGCCGGATCGCTCCCCGCGCCCCGCCGGGCTGCACTGCGACGATTGACGGACCATAAGGGGGCGGTGCTGGACCAGGCGCTGGTCCTGATCTTCCCGGGCCCCGCCACCGCAACTGGCGAGGATCTCGTCGAGTTGCACCTTCACGGCGGACGTGCGGTTGTGGCGGCGGTGGAGCGGGCGCTGGGATGCCTGCCCGGGCTGCGGCTGGCGGAGCCGGGCGAGTTCACGCGGCGCGCACTCGCAAATGGCCGCATCGATCTTATCCAGGCGCAGGGATTGGCGGACCTGCTCGAGGCGGAGACCGAGCAGCAACGGCGGATGGCGATCGAAAGCGCGGACGGTGCGGTGAGCGTGATGATCACCGGATGGATGGACGCGCTGTCCCGCATCGCGGCGCTGATCGAGGCCGGCATCGATTTCGATGACGAAGACGACGTCACGCCAATCGACCTCCGGTCGATCGAGGAGGAGGTCGAGGCGCTTGTAGCGGAGTTGGATCGGGTGCTCGCCCGCCCCTCGGTCGAACGATATCGCGATGGCATTCGGGTGGTTCTGGTCGGGCCGCCGAACGCCGGCAAGTCATCGCTGCTGAATGCCCTGATCGGCCGAGAGGCTGCCATCGTCTCTCCGATCGCTGGCACGACGCGGGACCGGGTGGAGGCGAGCGTGGTGCGGCGCGGGAACGTCTACCTGCTCACCGATACGGCCGGGCTGCGCGACGAGACGGACGACCCCATCGAACAGATCGGCATCGTTCGTGCGCGTGAGGCCCTCGCCGCAGCGGATATCATCCTGGATCTGAGTGACGATCCTTCACCTGACCCGCGCGCCATTGCGGTGCACGCTCGTGCTGATCAACGTCCGGCGGTTCCGTCAGCGGCGGTTGGAACATCTACCCGCGACCTCGCGAGCATCGACCGATTGTGGGCTGTTATTGAAGAGCGCGGCTCATCGGTGTTGGGTGACGCCAAGGGCGCAACGTTTCATGAGACGCAGCGAGAAGCGCTAGCGTCGGCGCGGGCTGCACTGGCGCGTTTCAGCGATGACGGTGACTTGTTGTTGCGCGCAGAAGAAGTACGTACAGCGTCTCGCGCGCTCGCCGGCCTGCTCGGCATCGACGCGACGGAAGCGATGCTGGATGCATTGTTCGGCCGTTTTTGCCTCGGAAAGTAGTGTTTCACGTGGAACAATCGTTTGACGTTATCGTGATCGGTGGCGGTCACGCTGGCACGGAAGCGGCGGCGGCGGCGACGCGCCGGGGCGCGCGCGTCGCCCTCATCAGCCATGATCCCAGTCGCATCGGTGCGATGTCCTGTAATCCCTCTATCGGTGGCTTGGGGAAGGGCCATCTGGTGCGCGAGGTGGATGCCTGTGACGGCCTGATGGCGCGAGCGGCAGATGCCGCGGCCATTCACCATCGTATGCTCAATCGGAGCAAGGGACTCGCGGTCCAAGGCCCCAGGATTCAGGCGGATCGCCGGCTGTACGCTGCTGCGATCAGACGCATGATCGGAGCTGAAGCGGGCATCACGATTATCGCTGGCGAAGCGGTTGCCCTGATCGTGGTGGGGGATCGGGTGGAGGGCGTCGCCCTATCCTCGGGCGAAGACGTGAGCGGACGTGCCGTCGTTCTCGCGACCGGCACGTTCCTCGGCGGCAAGTTGTTTCGCGGCGAAGAGCAGCAGTCAGGCGGACGGGTTGATGAGGCCTCGGCCCTTCCGCTGGCGGCGCAATTGCGCGAACTGAAGCTTCCGATGGCTCGGCTGAAGACCGGCACTCCACCGCGCCTCGACGGCCGCACGATCGACTGGGCGCGACTGGAACCGCAGCCGTCGGACGTGGATCCCTGGACCATGTCGCCGATGACGCGTGAGCGCCTTTTGCCGCAATTGGCGTGTGCGATCACGCGGACCAGCCAGGCCGCTCATACGATCATCGCCGAGAACCTGCATCGCTCGCCGTTGCAGACCGGCGCCATCGAGGGGCAAGGCCCACGCTATTGCCCGTCGATCGAAGACAAGATTCGTCGCTTCGGAGATCGCGACGGGCATCAGATCTTCCTGGAGCCGGAAGGATTGGACGATCCAATCGTCTATCCGAATGGCATTTCCACATCCCTGCCCGCGGACGTTCAGGAAGCATTTCTGCGCACCATCGTGGGGTTGGAGCAGGTGCGCATCACCATGCACGGCTATGCGGTCGAATATGATCACATCGATCCCCGCGCCCTCGATGCGACGCTTGCCTTGCCGAACCTGACGGGGCTGTATCTGGCGGGTCAGATCAATGGCACGACGGGCTATGAGGAAGCCGCTGCGCAAGGGCTGGTAGCTGGTGCCAATGCCGCTGGTGCGGCGCTTGGCTTGGCCCCGCTCCTCCCCGACCGCAGTGCCAGCTACATCGGCGTGATGGTCGATGATCTGGTGCTTCAGGGCATCAGCGAACCCTATCGTATGCTGACCGCACGCGCCGAGTATCGCCTAGCCCTGAGGGCTGATAATGCCGAGACGCGCCTGTCGGAAAGTGCAGAAGCGCTGGGGCTGCTGTCGGTGAAACGCCGCGCCCATATCGCTAATCGAATGGCACAGCGCGCGCGGCTGAAAGCCGGATCGACTGCCGAGGGTGTCGATGCTGATCTGATCCGCGAGCATGAAGAAGACGTTCGCTATGCGCCCTATCTCGCACGCCAGGCGGCGGAGATCGCGCGGATGAAGCACGATGATCGTGTGATCATCGCAGCGGGCGCCGACCTTGACCGGATCGCCGGCTTGTCGAACGAAATGCGGGAGCGTTTGCGAACGGCAAGGCCGAACACGCTGGGCGAGGCGTCGCGCGTTCGCGGGGTAACACCGGCAGCGCTGACCGCCCTGTGGCTCGATGCAAAGGCGCGGCGATGAGCGAGGACGATGCACAAGCGGCCGTAGAGGCGATCGTCGGCACAGCGTATATGGACCGGCTCGCGCGTTTCGTTGCGCGGGTGACTGACGAAAGTGAGCGGCAGAATCTGGTCGCCAAGCCGACGCTGGCTGCCATCTGGGAACGACACGTTCTCGACTCCGCGCAGCTCCTCCCGTTGGCTGGTGATCAGCCCGGCTTGTGGGCCGATGTTGGGACGGGTGCCGGCTTCCCCGGCATGATCATCGCCCTCGCCACTGAGCGGTCGGTGGGCCTCATCGAGCCGCGGCGGATGCGCGCGGAGTTCCTGGCGTCTGCCTTGGCAGACGAAGGTTTGTCGAACCGTGTCACGGTGTACCAGGCGAAGGTGGAGCGGGTTGTGGCGCTTTCAGCCGCGGTGATTTCGGCGCGGGCGGTCGCGTCATTATCGGAATTGTTGCAATCGACCGCGCATATCGCATCCATGGACACGCTTTACTTGCTCCCGAAGGGACAATCGGCCACGACAGAAGTGAACGAGGCGCGCCGCCGCTTTGAGGGATTGTTCCACGTGGAACAAAGCATCACCAGCCCCGAAGCCGGCATCGTCAGCGCCCGTCATGTGAGGCAGCGCCGATGATCCGAATTGCAGTTGCCAATCAGAAGGGCGGCGTGGGCAAGACCACGTCGGCGATCAATCTTGCGACAGCGCTTGCAGCCACCGGCAAGCGCGTCTTGCTGATCGACCTTGATCCGCAAGGCAATGCTTCCACGGGTCTCGGCATTACGCAGGCCCAGCGGCAGGCCTCCAGCTATAACGTCCTGGTGGACCAGGCCTCCGTCGATGAGGCGGCCGTGCGAACCGGCGTGCCGCGCCTCGACGTGCTGCCCGCGACGGTCGACCTTTCCGGTGCCGAGATCGAGCTGGTCGAGCTTGAGCACCGCACGCATCGTCTGCACCGTGCGCTTGATGCCGCCTCCCCTCGGTGGGACATCGCCCTGATCGACTGCCCTCCGTCCCTTGGGCTGCTCACCATCAATGCGATGGTGGCCGCAGATTCGCTGTTCGTGCCCCTTCAGTGCGAGTTTTTCGCGCTGGAAGGGCTGAGCCAGCTGCTCACCACTGTTGAGCGCATCCGCGCGCGGTTCAACCCGTCGCTGTCTATCATCGGCGTCGCGCTGACCATGTACGATCGCCGGAACCGACTAACGGAACAGGTGTCGGCGGATGTTCGCGCCGTGCTTGGCAAGGTGGTGTTCGACACCGTGATCCCGCGCAATGTGCGCCTGTCGGAAGCGCCAAGCCATGGCTTGCCCGCACTGATCTACGACCACCGCTGCAGCGGATCGCAGGCCTATATTGCGCTCGCGCGGGAGCTGATCGCGCGCCTGCCCCATACCGAAGAGGTTGCAGCATGACTGATACGAAGCGCCGCGGCGGCCTTGGCCGGGGATTGGGCGCGCTGCTGGGCGACATTGCGCGGGACGATTCGCCGGCAGACACCAGTGGCAGCCCGCCTGCCGGCGTTCGCCTGATCCCGGTCAGCGCGATCGCGCCGCATCCGGATCAGCCCCGCCGCCATTTTGACGAGGATGCGCTCAACGAACTCGCCGCCTCCATTGCGGAGCGGGGTATAATCCAGCCGATCGTCGTGCGCCCGCATGGCCACAATTATCAGATCGTCGCCGGCGAGCGCCGTTGGCGCGCGGCACAGCGCGCCCGGCTGCACGAAGTACCAGTCGTCGTTCGCGATTATTCTGATAGCGAAACGCTTCAGATCGCGCTGGTCGAAAACATCCAGCGGCAGGATCTCAACGCGATCGAAGAGGCGGAAGCATATAGCCGGCTGGTCGATGAGTTCGGCCATACGCAGGAGGTACTGGCCAAGACCGTTCACAAGTCGCGCAGCCATGTCGCGAACCTGCTTCGGCTGCTCGACCTGCCCAAGACGGTTCAGGCGCGGGTGGTGGATGGCTCGCTCAGCATGGGCCACGCCCGGGCGATCATCGGCGCGCCTGACGCAGAACAGCTGGCGGAGCAGGTCGTCATCAAGGGCCTGTCCGTTCGCCAGACCGAGAAGCTCGCCCAGACTGCCAAGCCTGAGTCCGTGCGGAAGCCGGCCCGTCAGCGTCCGGATCAGGTGGGTCAGGGCGCGAGCGATGCCGATGTGGCCGCGCTGGAGCGTCAGCTTGGCGACCTTCTCGGACTGCGGGTGAAGATCACCTTTGGCGCTGGCGGTGGTGCCGTGACGATCGATTACAGCACGCTGGATCAGCTCGACATGCTGTGTCAGCGGCTGAGCGGTGAGCCGATCTGACCGGACGTCCGGCGGCCTGATCCACGTATCTCGACGATCTTCGGGAGCGTTGCCGGGGAAGGTAGTGGTTACGCCTTCGCGGCGCCCTGCCCATCCTGTGGCGAGATCCGATTGTCCGCGCACAGGACAGCTAGAGGTTTGCGGCCCGCGGCTGCCTGAACCTGCCAGGCGTTACAAAGCAGGATCTCACTCCCTGACCCAGAGGCCGGCCAGAGGGCGAGGCCCAAACGTGACCTTGATTGCGCTTCGCCTCAGCGGCGAAGCTTGACGGCGAGCTCCATCATCGCCTGCGCGGCCAGCACATCGCCCGCGCCCCCTGATCCGGCCATCACATCGCGTTCGGCCGCGCGGACCAGTGCCAGCGCGCGTGACAGCGCCTGTGGCGACCAGCGACGCAGGGCAGCAGATGTCGCGGCCTCTTCCTTGAAGAAGACGCGGTGCCGCTTCATGACGCCGGCGATATCGCCGCCATTCACCACTTCGCCCTTCATCTCAGCGAGCGTTGCCAGCCGCCGAGCGAGCGCGCGCAGCCAGGGCACCGGCGAGGTTCCCGCCTCGTCGAAGCGCCGAAGCGCCTCGCCCAGAACGGCAGGTTCGGCGCCGATGATCGCGTTGATCACGTCACCTGTTTCCGCATCGCCCAGATCCGCGCCGACCGCATCCAGCGTATCGAGTTCGCATTCCTTCTGACGATCAACGGCGGCGTCGAGATACAAGGCCAGCTTCTCGATCTCGCGCGTCATCACCGCGCGATCGCCGCCGCCGGCCTGCGCGAGGCGGCGTGCCACCCCGGCGCCCAGCCGCAGACCATTCTCACGCGCAATTTCGTTTGCGATGCCTTCAAGCTGATCACCGCCGGGGACATAACAGGCAAGCGCCAGCGCGAGCGGAGAGTCGAGCGCGAGCTTCGCCACCTTTGATGTCGCCTTCAGCGATGGCGCGATCATCACCACCGGATTGCCCGCCCGATCCGCTTCGAGCAGCGCGGTCACGGCCGCGAGGCTCTCATCGCCGGCGGCCGTGACCCGGATGTGCCGCGCCGTCCCGAACAGTGAAAGCGAGGCGGCCTCATCCGCAAGCCGTGCCGGATCCCCGCGCAAGGCAGCGCCTTCGAGATCGACCCGCTCCGCATCCGTGCCGAGCGCACGAGGCAGACGATCGGCAAGCGCCAAGGCACCGGCTTCGTCAGGGCCGAACAGCAGGTATAGCCGGATATCGGCAGGCGGCCGGTCCAGCGCCGCCTTCAGGCGGGCTTCCGTCGCCTTCATGGGGCGGTGGGCGTACGCCCCAGATAGACCGCGAGGCGCATCAGGATCTGGTCTGCGACGCGCTCTGAGAGCCGCTCCAGCGCGGTACTTTCGGCCGCGATCGTGGCATAATCGGACCCGACCACGTCTATCCCCGCATCGGACCCGGCCGTCGCGTCCAGCACCACACCGTTCCGATCCAGCTCGACCAGTTGATAGCGCGCCCGCAACGTCCGCCGCTCGCGCGCCACCGAATCATCGCGCCGGATGGCGAGGCCGGTGATCTCGTCATCCAGCTTGATCTCCAGCCGGTAACGCGCGGTCTGGCCCGCCGGAACGGCGCCCAGGCGATCGCGAAGCGCATTGGTGACCAGCCACCCCGCCTTGCCCTCGATCGGCGCCACCTCGACCTGGCCAAGCGCGCTGGCGACGGCGCCAGAGCCGCCACCCGAATAGAGCGGCTTCAGCCCGCACCCGCCGAGCGTCAGCATGGCGGCGGCGCCGGCGGCAAGGGCGAGGCGCCGCTTCATGCGACGATATTCACCAGTCGATCAGGCACCACGATCACCTTCTTGGGGGCCTTGCCCTCCAGCACGCGGATCACCTTGTCCAAGGCCAGCGCCTGCGCTTCGGCGACTTCGCGCGCGACGCCCTTTGGCATCACCAGCGTGTCGCGCAGCTTGCCATTGACCTGCACGGCGACGGTGACTTCGTCGTCCACCAGCATCGCGGGGTCCACGACGGGCCAATCGGCGTCCGCGACCAGCCCTTCATGCCCCTGCGCCGCCCAGGCTTCCTCGGCGAGATGCGGCACCATCGGCGCGACGAGCCGCAGCAGCGTGCCGAGCGCCGCCGTGCGATCCGCGGACGGCTGCGCCTTCTCGATCGCGTTGGCGAGCGTGTAGATCAGCGCCACGGCCTTGTTGAACTGCAGCCCCTTGATCGCCTCGGCGACGCCCTTGACGGTGCGATGCGCCACCTTGCGCAGCGCCACATCATCGCCCTCACCAGTCCTATCGTCGCCGATCAGGCGCCACAGTCGCTGCACGAAGCGCCATGCGCCCTCGATGCCGTTCTCGCTCCACTCCAGGTCGCGCTCGGGCGGAGAATCGGAGAGCATGAACCAGCGCACCGCATCCGCGCCGTACTGATCCACGATCGGCTCGGGATCGATCGTGTTCTTCTTCGACTTGGACATCTTCTCGATGCGGCCGACCGTCACCGGCTGCCCCGTCGAGACTTCGACGCCACCCTCGATCTCGCCCGGCGAGAGCCAGCGACCGTCAGACGATTTGTACGTCTCGTGCGTCACCATGCCCTGCGTGAACAGGCCGGCGAACGGCTCCGCGACGTCGATCAGATCGACCGCCTTCAGCGCCCGCGTCCAGAAACGCGCGTAGAGCAGGTGGAGGATCGCATGCTCCACCCCGCCGATATATTGATTCACCGGCAGCCATTGCTCGGCCACCGCACGATCGAACGGCTTGTCGCTCGGCTGGCTGGCGAAGCGGATGAAATACCAGGACGAATCCGCGAACGTATCGAGCGTGTCGGTCTCGCGCACCGCTGGCTTGCCGCAGGACGGGCAATCGACGTGCTTCCACGTGGGGTGGCGATCGAGCGGGTTGCCCGGCGTCGCAAAGCTCACGTCCTCGGGCAGTTCCACCGGCAGCTGGTCGCCCGGCACCGGCACTGCGCCGCAGGCCTCGCAATGGATGATCGGGATCGGCGTGCCCCAGTAACGCTGGCGGCTGATGCCCCAGTCGCGCAGGCGGAACACCGTGGTGCCCTCACCCCAGCCGCCTGCCTCGGCGCGCAGGATCACCTCGCGCTTGGCATCCTCGACGTCCATGCCGTCGAGGAAGTGCGAATTCACCAGCGTGCCCGGCCCGGTATAGGCCTCGGTGCCGTCGAACTCCGGCTCGTCCTTCGCCCCGTCCGACACCACGCGGCGGATCGGCAGCTGGTATTTGGTGGCGAATTCGAAATCGCGCTGGTCGTGCGCCGGCACGCCGAACACCGCGCCGACGCCATAATCCATCAGCACGAAGTTCGCGATGTAGACCGGCAGCTGAAGCGACGGATCGAACGGATGCGTGGCCTTTAGCCCGGTGTCGAACCCCTGCTTCTCCTGCGTCTCCAGCTCGGCCGCAGTCGTGCCGCCGCGACGGCATTCCTCGATGAACGCCTGCGCCGCGGGATCGTCAGCCGCCACGCGCTGCGCCAGCGGATGATCCGCCGCCACCGCGACGAAGCTCGCGCCGAAGATCGTGTCGGGGCGGGTGGTATAGACCTCAACCACGCCCTCGTTCGTGCCGGCCGCATCGCCAAGCGCGAAACGGAAGGTCAGCCCCTGGCTCTTCCCGATCCAGTTTTCCTGCATCAGGCGGACCTTGTCCGGCCAGTTCTTCAGCTCGCCCAGCCCCGACAGCAGGTCGTCGGCAAAGGCGGTGATCTTCAGGAACCACTGGTTCAGCTTGCGCTTCTCGACCAAAGCGCCCGAACGCCAGCCGCGCCCGTCGATCACCTGCTCATTGGCCAGCACGGTCATGTCGACCGGATCCCAGTTCACCGCGCTTTCGCGGCGATAGACCAGCCCCGCCTCGTAGAATTTCAGGAACAGCGCCTGCTCATGCCCGTAATATTCCGGGTCGCAGGTGGCGAATTCGCGCGTCCAGTCCAGCGCGAAGCCCAGCCGCTTCAGCTGCGCCTTCATCGTGGCGATATTGTCGCGCGTCCAGCCGCCGGGGTGGACCCCCTTCTCCATCGCGGCATTCTCGGCCGGCATGCCGAACGCGTCCCACCCCATCGGGTGGAGCACTTCCATGCCGTTCATCCGGCGGAAGCGTGCCAGCACGTCGCCCATCGTGTAATTGCGCACATGCCCCATGTGGATGCGCCCCGAGGGATACGGGAACATCTCGAGCACGTAGCTCTTGGGCTTTGGCGAGTGATCGTCGGCGGCAAAGGTGGCGCGCTCGTCCCATACCCGCTGCCAGCGGGCATCGGCGGCGAGCGCGTTGAAACGTTGGCCGTTGCTGGGGCTCATGCCTGAGCTCAGTTGGAAGCCGACGACGCGCGGCGCAGATCGCGCGCGCGGGTCAGGATGATGTCTTCCATCTTCTGCGTCGTGGCGGCAGCGACCGGCGCGCTCACCCACTGGCCAGCCTGGTTCACCTCACGCAGCGCAGCGACGCGCACGGCGTCGGCGCGCAGATCCTGATCGAGGATCGTGACGGTCACCTTCATCCGCTCGGTCGGCGTCTGCGGGTTCACATACCAGTCGGTGACGATGACGCCGCCGTTGGAATCGGTCTGTAGCAGCGGCATGAAGCTGAGCGTGTCGAGCGAGGCACGCCACAGATAGCTGTTCACCCCGATGGTGGTGATACGGCTGGCGGCGAGATCCGCCTCCGGCCGCTTCTGGCCACCACCACAGGCAGCAACGGCAAGGGCAGCGCTAACGACCAGCGCGGAACGCAACGGGCGGAACATCGGCATCGTCCTGATGGAAAAATCGTGGTCCTGACCTCTATAGAGCATGGCCTATGCTCGCAAGTTCGCGGTGGAGGGCTGCTGCCGCCGGTCCCGTGGAACCGCGAACATGGTTAGCGGCTTCGCTATTGTGGAAAGCATGCAACACCTCCGCCAAAAGCAACACATGCACATGGCGAGGCGCGAACGAATCGTGCTAGATGCGTTTCCAAGGGTCGGAGGGATTCTGTGGACGCGGTACGTGCGCTTTTTGGCGGTTCTGTCGTGGCGATTGCCGCGGCGATTGCCATTGCGCCTGCCATTGGCGCCTCCGAGCCGGACCGGGTAGCGACCAAGCGGCCTGTCGCATCGCGGGCGCTGGGCGGATTTACCCCTGCTGCGGCAGATCCGCGGCTGGCGGCGGCATTCGCCCGCAGCGGGCTCGGCGCAAGCGAGTTCCGCTTCACGCCTTCGGAGAATCGCCAGGGCAACCGGCCGGTAACGGTCGCCGTTCGTGCCCGCTCCAGCCAGATCGCCGATGCCGGCCGCGCCGCCGCCGTTGCGCCGACGGTCGGCCTGGTGCCGGTCGCCTATAATCTGGGCGTTTCGGTCGGGTGGAAGCGCTTCGCGGTAACTGGCGACGTGGCAAAGATCGACCTGGCCGGTCAGCCCGGCGGGCGTGAGGCTGCCGATGTCGCGGTCAGCTACTCTCTGCCGCGCTTCACCGGCCGGGTTCAGGCCGGGGCCGATCGCGCACTTCCCGGTGCGCCCAAGCTGGTGGAGGATGGGCCCAGCTATTCGCTGGACGTGGGCGGTTCCTATTCGCTCACCCGGAACATCGATCTGACCGCGGGCATGCGCTACAAGTCCGAACGTGAACGCCTCGCGCGCTTCAGCGACGATCGCCGCGACAGCCAGGCGGTGTACGTAGGAACGGCGTTCCGCTTCTAAACGGCGTTCCGCTTCTAAACGGCGCTTTGCGGTGCGCTATCATATGCGCCGCAGAGCTGATCTCCTGATCACGTCACGCGCGGCTGTTCGGTGGGAGCCACGCATCGATGGCTGCCCAGCCGTCAAAGCCCGGCATTGCCCGAAATCGTCGCGCGTCCATCCCGCCGAGCGCGATTCGCGTCATCGGCAGCATCAGCGCCAGCCACCTTGCTCGGCGTCGCCCCAGGCTGTCGGCACCGGGGTGTGATCGCGTCGCGAAGACGGGCGAGATGAATGCCGCGCTTGCCCTCGCCTGCCGGGCGCGCCGGGCTTCGCGCACGTCATGCACCGGCCAGGTCGTCATTCCCGGTCCGCACCCGCGATGGACGCCCATTTCCCCCGCCAGCGGCACATCGCCCGCGCGGATCAGGATCAGCCCGCGCGAACGCGCCAGGCGCAGCAATCGAGCGAACAACCGCCGCCGTTCGGGAAGCGCTGTCGCGTGATGCCGGAAGACGATTCCTCCGCCCCGCGGCAATTGGCGCACCGCGCGCCACAGATCATCCCCCATGCGCTCGTCCGTCATCAACCATAGCGTCGGGACAGGGTGGCGGCGCGGCATCGCCGCCCGTATAGCCCCGCCGATGCAAGCCGACGACCGCCTTGATGCCATCCGCGGGCGCATCGCCCATGCCGCCAAGCTGGCGCGGCGCGATGCTGCCGCCATTACCCTGATCGCCGTATCGAAGACGCACCCTGCCGATGCGATCGAGCCCCTGCTCGCCGCCGGCCACCGCGACTTCGGGGAGAACCGCGTGCAGGAGGCGGAGGCCAAATGGCCCGCCCTGCGTGAGAAATATCCGGACGCGCGGCTGCACCTGATCGGTCAGCTGCAATCCAACAAGGCGAGCGATGCGGTCGCGATGGCCGATGCCATCCATGCGGTGGACCGGTCCTCGCTCATCACCGCGCTGGCCAGGGCGATGGACGCGCAAGATCGTCGCCCCGCCTGCTTCATCCAGGTGAACATTGGTGAGGAAGCGCAGAAGGGCGGCTGCGCGATCGCTGACCTGCCCGTGCTCTTGGCGGAAGCGCGCAGTGCCGACCTGCCGGTCGCGGGGCTGATGTGCCTGCCGCCAGTCGAGGTGGAGGCCGCGCCCTATTTCGCGCTACTGGCGAAGCTCGCGCGCGACGAAGGCATCGGCGGGCTCAGCATGGGCATGTCGGACGATTTCGAGACCGCCGTGATGATCGGCGCCACGCATGTGCGCATCGGCTCAGCGCTGTTCGGAGCCCGCGCATGAAGTTCGACGCGTTGCTGTTCGATTTCGACGGAGTGCTGATCGAAAGCGAGTATCTCGGCAACAAGCACATTGCCGACTTCCTCACCGAGCGCGGGCATCCGATCACGCCGGAGCAGTCCATGGCCAATTTCATGGGCCTGTCCGGCTGCGACTTCCTCGACCGCGTGGAATCCTTCATCGGTGGGCCGCTGCCCGACGACTGGAGCGAGGCGCGCATGGCAGAGAACGAGCGCGTGCTGGCCAAGGGGATCGAGGAAGTCGCCGGCGCGATCGCCTTTGTCCGCAGCCTGCCCGCCGATCTGCCCAAGGCGGTCGTCTCCTCCAGCTCGACGCGCTGGATCAGCACGCATCTTGCGCATCTCGGCCTGTCGGACGTGTTCGGCGACCACATCTATTCGGGTGCGGAGCATGTCACCCGGGGGAAGCCAGCGCCGGACCTGTACCTGTATGGCGCGCGCCAGCTCGGCGTTTCGATCGAGCGGTGCGCGATCCTCGAGGATTCACCGGTTGGCGCGACTGGCGCGGTGGCGAGCGGCGGGCATGTCATCGGCCTGTGCGCGGGGCTGCACTGCACGCCTGGCCATGACGCGAGGCTGCGCGAGATCGGCGTCCACGCGATCGCGCATGACTTTGATGAGGTCAGGCGGCTGTTGCAGGTCTGACGCCCTGCCGCTGACCGGCGTGAACGATCTTCTTCGTTCGCGTCGAGCCTGCCGAAGAACGTGCGTTCGACAAGCTCAGGACGGACACGCTTATAGCTGATGCCCGGTGCGGTCGCGCTTGGTGGCGAGATAATGCTCGTTGTGCGGGTTCGTCGGCAGGAAGTGCGGCACCCGTTCCGTGACGGTGATGCCGCGCACTTCCAACCCGGCCACCTTGCCCGGATTGTTGGTCAACAGCCGGATTTCGCGCTGCCCGAGCAAATCGAGCATCCGCGCCGCGACGCCGAAATCGCGCGCATCGATTGCGAAGCCGAGCCGCGTATTGGCATCCACCGTGTCGAAGCCCTGATCCTGGAGGGCATAGGCGCGCAGCTTGTTGACCAGACCAATCCCCCGCCCTTCCTGGCGAAGATACAACAAGATGCCCCACCCCGATTTGGCGATCGCCTTCAACGCCGCATCCAGCTGTGGCCCGCAATCGCATTTGAGGCTGCCCAGCGCATCCCCGGTCAGGCATTCGCTGTGCAGGCGCACCAGCGGCGGCTCTCCCTGCGGGGTGCCGATCAGCAAGGCGACATGCTCGCCCGGCCCTTCCGGCGTCCGGAACGCCACGATTTCGGCATCTTCGGCATGGGCGACCGGCAACCGCGCACGCGCGGCTATGGTCAGCCGAACAGCATCCTCGTGCGCGTCGATCTCGGCCGATGACAATGTAACCTCGGCGGCACCGCCCTCCAGAACGAAGAAGGCCGGCAACATGCCCGCGATGCGCGCCAGCCGAAGCGCCGCCGCGGCATCATCGCGCGCCGTCACGGCGATGGCGCGAAACGGTCCCTTCAGCGGCGTCGCGAGGTCGAGCTGCGGATCCGCCAGTGCGGTAGCCGTCGCGAAATCGATCCAAGGCGCCCGATCCACCAGCACCGGCGCGTCGGGCACCGCCGCCTCGAGCTGGTTGGCCAGCTTCAGCGTCTCGGCCCGGCCGGCGGACAGCAGAACCGGCGCCTGCCGCTCGGGATCGAACGCATCCAGCCGCACCGGATCGGCCGTCTCGATCGGCAGCAGCGCCAGCGCGCCGATGCGGATCGGCCAGCCGCGGCGCAATGCGTCGATCGCTCGGGCGGTCTGGCGCGGGTCGGTCAAAAGGCGAACTCCGTCATGATCGGGACGTGATCGGATGGCTTCAGCCAGCTGCGGCACGCCTCGTACACATGGTGGGATTGCGCCGCCTTCGCCACATTCCCCGTGGCCCACATGTGATCCAGTCGCCGCCCGCGATCATTCTTCGTCCAGTCCGGCGAGCGATAGCTCCACCAGGTATGGAGTCGCGCGGGCGCGGGATGAAAATGCCGGCCGAGATCGACCCAGTCGTTGGATGCCTTCAGCCGGTCCAGCGCCTCCACCTCGATCGGCGTATGGCTGACGACCTTCAGCAGCGCCTTGTGGCTCCATACGTCGCTGGGCAGCGGCGCGATGTTGAAGTCGCCGGTCAGGATCGTCGGGCAGTCGAGCGACTGCGACCATTCGGTCATGCGTTGCACGAAATCGAGCTTCTGCCCAAACTTCGGGTTCACCTCGCGGTCGGGCACGTCTCCGCCGGCCGGGACATAGACATTTTCCAGCCTGACGCCGTTTTCCAGCCGCACGCCGATATGCCGCGCCTCGCGATTGGCCTGCCAATCCAGCCGATCGTCCTCGGTGATCGGCACGCGGCTGATGATCGCCACGCCATGATGCATCCGCTGGCCATGAAGCAGGATGTGCTGGTAGCCGAGCTGACGAAAGACCTCGGCCGGGAAGTCGGCGTCGATGACCTTTGTCTCCTGCAGGCACAGGATGTCCGGCTGAGCCTCGCGCAGGAACTGCTCAACGATGGCGATGCGGAAACGGACCGAATTGATGTTCCAGCTGACGATCTTCACCCGCGCGCTTTAGCGGGGGCAACGCGGCAACGGCAATCATCATATGCGCCGGATAGGGAAAGGCCCTCGCTCCGGGGGCTTGGAGCGAGGGCCGACCTGGCGTTCGTCACGCAGGGGGGAGTGGAACATCGTTCAGGCAACAGGGGGAAAATCCTGAACCGCCCCACATCCGCATTCGGGGCAATAGCGGCCCTTTCCTGTCGCCTGGATGAACAAACCGGTTGTGAACCGTTCAGTTGCGCGTTCCGTTTCTCCGCGGATCGTTCCAACGGAACGTTCCGTCGCTCACCGGCACGTTGAACCGCTGATTATCGAGGCGGATGGTCGTCCGATTGCCCTGACTGTCCAGCGTTACCCAGCCTTGCAGCATCAACCCGCCCGGTGCGCCGCCCTCCCGCGCGAACACCATTGTGATGCGGCCATATTCCGGATGCTTTGGATCGTAGCCCTCCACAGACAGCACGCGCGAATCGCCGCTGGGGATCACCTTGGCATAGCGGGCGATGTCACGATCCGGGTTGATCAGCACGCCCAGCGGCGAATTGGTGATCGGCCAACGCTGCACCTGGCGCACCGAATAGTCGATAAAGGTCAGCGCCTTGCCATCCCCGACCACCAAGATCGGCACGCCCTTTTCATATTGGAAGCGGATCTTGCCCGGCTTCTTGAGCGACAGCGTTCCCGTCAGCGTCTTGCCGGCGCGATCGGTCTGCGTGAAATCGGCGGTCATCGTGTTGACGGCGCGCAGGTGGTTCTGGACCAGCGCCAGGTCACCCGATTGCGCCGCCGCCGGCGCAGCGATCACGACCGCGGCGGCGATTGGCACGAAACTTCTCAACATGGCTCTCCCGTTGGGCATGGCCGGCTTGTGGCCAGGACGGGTTGAACGCGTGGTGAACCCTTCCCGGTTCCCCGCCAGCGCTGTCGCGGCAGCGGGGTACGCCAGGTGCACACCGCGCCGTTCACGTCAGAAAAGGGTGTTGAGCCCCACCGTCTCGCCAGTGCCGATCCAGCCTTCGTAGATCATCTTGAAGGCCACGAAGATGATCACCGCAAGACCGATATAGGCGATCCAGCGATAGCGACCGATCACCCGCGCGATCAGGTTCGCGGCCAGGCCCATCAGCGCCACCGACAGAATGAGGCCGACCACCAGAATGCCGGGGTGCTCGCGCGCCGCGCCAGCCACCGCCAGCACATTGTCGAGGCTCATCGACACGTCCGCGATCGCCACTGCCCAGGCCGCGCCGGCAAAGGAGCGTGCCGGGGAGAGGCCCGACTGCTCGTCGCCGTGGATCTCTTCCGAACCCACGTTCGCATGGGAATGGGCGCGCAATTCGCGCCAGAACTTCCAGCTCACCCAGAGCAGCAGCAGGCCGCCAGCGAAGATCAGGCCGACGATGCCCATCAGCCAGGTGACGATCAACGCGAAGAAGATCCGCAGCACCAGCGCCGCGATGATGCCGATCAGGATCACCTTCTTGCGCTGATCGGTCGGCAGGCCGGCGGCAAGCGCCCCGACGACCACCGCATTGTCTCCGGCGAGAACCAGATCGATCATCAGCACCTGGCCGAATGCCGCCAGCGCGGCCGGCTCGGACAGATTGGAGAAATCCGCGACGATATTGTGCCAGATGTCACCCAGCGAGCCGGGGCCCTGGATGGCGGCGGCAGCTTGGGCGAGCAGGGTAAGGATCAACGGTCAACGCTCCTGGGTATCTGGACATCGAACGGCGACAGGGCCGATCCGGTTGCAGGTTCGATACCGAGGTTAGCCGCCCTGCGCCAGCGTGCTGACACACGCCGACGACGGCTCGGCCTTAAGCAAATGTCCTGCCGCGACACGGCGACGGCAGACACGTGCAAGACAGGCGGCAGCGGCGCGGGCAAGGCCGCGCCGCCGCCCACTCGCTTACTGGTTCATGCTGGCGAAGAAATCCTCGTTGGTCTTGGAATCCTTCATCTTGCCGAGCAGGAATTCCATCGCATCGACGGTGCCCATCTGCATCAGGATGCGGCGCAGCACCCACATCTTGCTGAGCTTGTCCTTCTCCACCAGCAGCTCTTCCTTGCGCGTGCCGCTCTTGGAAACGTCGATCGCCGGGAAGATGCGCTTGTCCGACACCTTGCGGTCGAGCACGATTTCCGCGTTGCCGGTGCCCTTGAACTCTTCGAAGATCACCTCGTCCATGCGGCTGCCGGTATCGATCAGCGAGGTCGAGATGATCGTGAGGCTGCCGCCTTCCTCGATGTTGCGCGCCGCGCCGAAGAAGCGCTTCGGCCGCTGCAGCGCGTTGGCGTCGACACCGCCGGTCAGCACCTTGCCCGACGAGGGTACGACGGTGTTGTAGGCGCGGCCCAGGCGGGTGATGTTGTCCAGCAGGATCACCACGTCCTTCTTGTGCTCGACGAGGCGCTTGGCCTTCTCGATCACCATCTCGGCCACCTGCACGTGGCGCGTCGCCGGCTCGTCGAAGGTCGAGGAAACGACCTCGCCGTTCACCGTGCGCTGCATGTCGGTGACTTCCTCGGGCCGCTCGTCGATCAGCAGCACCAGCAGGAACACTTCGGGATGGTTGGCAGAGATCGCCCGCGCGATGTTCTGCATCATCACCGTCTTGCCGACGCGCGGCGGGGCGACGATCAGGCAGCGCTGCCCCTTGCCGATCGGCGAGACAAGATCGAGCACCCGGCCCGTCTTGTCCTTCGCGGTCGGATCCTCGATCTCCATCTTCAGCCGCTCGTCAGGGTAGAGCGGCGTCAGATTGTCGAAGTTTACACGGTGACGCACGGCGTCGGGATCGTCGAAGTTGACGCGAACCAGCTTGGTCAGCGCGAAATAGCGTTCGCCGTCCTTCGGCCCGCGGATCTCGCCCTCAACCGTATCGCCAGTGCGCAGGCCATGCTTGCGGACCTGGTTCGGCGACACATAGATGTCGTCCGGACCGGCGAGGTAGTTCGCCTCGGGAGAGCGCAGGAAGCCGAAGCCGTCGGGCAGGACCTCGATCGTGCCCTCGCCCATGATCTGCTCGCCTTCCTCGGCCTGGACCTTGAGGATGGCGAACATCAGATCCTGCTTGCGCAGCGTGGAGGCGCCCTCGACGCCGAGCTCTTCGGCCAGCTGGACCAGTTCCGCCGGAGCTTTCTTCTTGAGGTCCTTGAGATGCATATCGTGTGTCCGATGAGGATCGGTGGGGGGAGAAGCCCGGTCGGCGGAAGCTATTCGCGCGGCAACGAGACTGACAGGAGGCAGCGCAGCCGAAAGGCCGCGCCGTGAGGGCGACGTAGGAGCGAGGCCGGGGATAGTCAAGCTGCCCGTTGCCGCAAGGCCGATGGCCCGCGCCGGGCGGGGGTGGCGCGGCCCCGACTCAGGAACGGAGCGGCGACAAGGTCAGAAAGGCTTCACCACCGCCAGGATCACGATGATCGTCGCTGCCAGGGCCGGCACTTCGTTGATCATCCGAAGGCCGCGGTTGCTCAGCGTCGCCTGCCCCCTCGCCAGCTTCTTTGAATAGCCGACCGCCCAGCCGTGATAGCCCGAGAGCAGGAACACCACGAACAGCTTTGCGTGAAGCCACGCCAGGCCCTGAATGCCCGCCAGCAGCCCGGCATTCACCGCCAGCACCAGCCCGATCACCCAGACCGCGATCATCGCCGGCGTCAGGATGATGCGCCGCAGCTTCGCCTCACGCGTGATCCACCGCGCCGCATCGGCGGGATCGCCCAGCCCCTCCTGGTGATGCACCAGATAGCGCGGCAGAATGAACATGCCCGCCATCCAGAAGATCACGAAGATGATGTGCGCGGCCTTCACCCAAAGATAGGCCGCGCCCAGGAACCCGGCGCCCATCACCCCTGCCCTCCCATTGCGGTCACTGGTCCTGAACGGACGCGGGCGATCGCCTGTTCGACATGCGCGATCGGCGTGTGCTGGTCGATGCCGTGGCCGAGATTGAAGACATGCGGCCGCTCGCCAAGAGCGGCAAGAATCCGGTCGATCGTGCCGTCCAGCGCCGCGCCGCCGGCGATCAGCGCCAGCGGATCGAGGTTGCCCTGCACCGGTAGGCCCTTTGGCAGCACGGAATCCGCCCAGACGGGATCGACCGTCTCGTCCAGCCCAAGCGCATCGACACCGGTTTCGCGGGCATAAGCGGGCAATTTGCCCCCTGCCCCCTTGGGAAAGCCGATCACCGGCACATCGGGGTGCCGTTCCTTCAGCGCGGCCACGATGGCCGCATTGGGGGCGATCACCCAGCGTTCGAACTGCGCCGGCGACAGCGTGCCCGCCCAGCTGTCGAACAATTGCACCGCCTCGACCCCGGCCTCGATCTGCCCGGACAGATACTCCACCGTCAGCGTCACGATCGCCTGGATGATTTCGGCAAAGGCAGCCGGATCGCGATAGGCGAGGCCGCGCGTTTCGGCCTGATCACGGCTCCCCTGCCCCGCCACCATATAGGTCGCGACGGTCCAGGGGGAGCCGGCGAACCCCAGGAACGTGGTCTGCGCCGGCAGCGCCGCCGCCACCCGGCGCACCGTGGCATAGACTGGATCGAGCCGCCCGCGGACCGGTTGCAGCCCGGCGAGATGCTGGTCGAGCAGGCGCGGGGCGAGCCGGGGGCCCTCGCCCGGTCCGAAGGTCAGGTCCTGCCCCATCGCCCAGGGCACCATCAGGATATCGGAAAAGAGGATCGCGCCGTCAAAGCCGAAGCGGCGGATCGGCTGTAGCGTCACTTCCGCTGCGGCCTCCGGATCGGTCGCGAGCGCAAGAAATCCACCCTTTTCGGCCCGGAGCGCGCGATATTCAGGAAGGTACCGCCCCGCCTGCCGCATGAACCACATCGGCGGGCGGGCGCTTTTGCGACCTTTCAGAACGCCCAGCAGTGGTTTTGAATCGGTTGGGGCGTCCATGCTTCTTCTCAAAAGAAAGAGTCTGATGGTTGTGTGATGATGTAGGCGCGTTGGTTGCGGGGCTTATGCGTTCATCCTCGGATTGCCAACAGCTTGACGCTGGCGGAGCCGCAGACTCCCGCGGATTCGATTCACCCATCCACGATTCTCACAGCCTGTGGATAGAATCGCCGCCGGTGGATTTAATTGTGGATGACTGATGAGTTTTCCACGGTGCGCACGGCGGCTTGGCCGCTCGCGCAGGTTACGCTAGCGGTTATCCCCATGTTATCCACAGGTTCATGCCCGTGACGGTGAAGCTGCACCTGCACCTCCTGTCGGACTCCACCGGAGAAACGCTGGAGAACATCGCCAAGGCGGCGCTCGCCCAATATGACAATGTCGAAACGGTGCGGCATTTCTGGCCCATGGTGCGCACGGAGGCGCATCTCGATCGCATTCTCCAGGAGATCGCGCAGAACCCGGGGCTGGTGATCTATACGCTGGTGAATGCCGCCACGCGCGATGCGCTGGAGCAGCGGTGCCAGGCGCTTGGCCTGCCGATGGTGGCGCCGCTCGATCCCGTGAACGACGCTTTGTCCGCGCTGCTGGGGCAGCAGGCGAAGAACAAGCCGGGGCGCCAGCACGTGCTGGACGCCGCCTATTTCGCGCGCGTCGATGCGATCCAGTTCACCATCGCGCATGACGACGGCGTGCTGTGGGAGGAATGGGAAGAGGCGGATATCGTCCTCGCCGGCGTATCGCGCTCATCCAAGACGCCGACGTCCATTTATCTCGCCAATCGCGGCTTCAAGGTCGCGAACATCCCGATCGTGGTGGAAAGCCCGCCCCCGCCCCTGCTCTATTCGCTCCAGAACCCGCTGATCGTGGGCCTCACCACCAGCCCCGACCGGCTGATCCAGATCAGGCGCAATCGCCTCCTGTCGCTCAACCAGGCCCCTGAAACGGACTATGTTGATCAGGAGGCAGTGACGCGCGAACTGCAATATGCCCGGCGGATGTTCGCCGACAATGGCTGGCCAGTGATTGATGTCACCCGCCGCTCGATCGAGGAAACCGCGGCGGCGGTGATCTCGATTGTCAACGAGCGTCGCGGCAATCCCGGCCTGGTGATCGATCAATGAGGCTGATCCTTGCCTCGCAATCCGCTTCGCGCCGCGCCATGCTGGAGGCGGCCGGCGTTCCGTTCGAAGCGCAGCCGGCGATGGTGGACGAGGATGCCGCCAAGGCGTCGCTCGGCGCGATCGCCCCGCGCGATCTGGCCGATGCCCTGGCCGAGCTGAAGGCGCTGAAGGTATCGCACCGCAATCCGCAGGCGCTTGTTCTTGGATCGGACAGCCTCGCCGTGCTGGAGGACGGGACGATCCTGTCCAAGCCGCGCGACCGAGAAGAGGCAGCGAAACACCTCGAGATGATGTCGGGCAAGCGGCACGATCTCGTCAGCGCGGCGGTGATCGCTGAAGCCGGTCGCCCGGTGTGGCGCCATGTCGATCGGGCGCGGATGTTCGTCCGCCCGCTCTCCGACAGCTTCATCGAGGCGTATCTCGATGCCGAATGGCCGGAGATTTCGGGCTGCGTCGGCTGCTACCGCATCGAAGGGCCGGGGGTGCAATTGTTCAGCCGGTTCGAGGGCAGCCAGTTCACCGTGCTCGGCATGCCATTGCTGCCGCTGCTCGGATATCTGCGCGAACGGCAGGTGCTGGGCGCATGACGATAAACGAGGCACCGGTGTCACACGCTTCTCAACCATCCTTCGCGGGCTCCGCAGCCGGCCGCCCCTATGCCGAGGTGATCGGCGATCCGATCAGCCATTCGAAATCGCCGCTGATCCATGGCTTCTGGCTCGAAAAGCTTGGAATTGCCGCCGACTACCGCGCCACGCATGTCGCGCCGGAGGATCTGCCCGCGTTCATTGAACAGCGCCGTACCGATCCGCATTGGCGCGGGTGCAATGTCACCATCCCGCACAAGGTGGCGATGCTCGATCTTGTCGAGGATCCCGGCGGCGTGCGCGACAGTATCGGGGCGATGAACACGGTGGTCTGCCGCGAGGATGGCGGCCTCTTCGGCACCAACACCGATGCCGCCGGCTTCTATGGCCCGATCGCCGATCTCGACCTGGACGGGGCGCCCGTCGCTATCGTCGGTGCCGGCGGCGCGGCGCGCGCGGTGCTGTTCGCCTTGTCGCGCATGAACGTCGGCAAGGTCACGATCCTCAACCGTTCGCCGCTGAAGGGCGCCGCGCTGCTGAGCCGGTTCGGACTGAAGGGCGAGGCGCTGCCGCTGAATGCGCGGCTTCCCGAGGCGAAGCTGCTGGTGAACACCAGCGCGCTCGG
>NZ_LSKH01000258.1:0-6486 GCF_001557395.1 Sphingomonas sp. CCH5-D11
GGTGACAACCAGATCCCCCGCCGTGCCGCACGACAGGTCAACGGTCACCTGCCCGGTCCATTCCACCGTTGCGTTGCCGCTCAGCGTCACCATGCCCGCCTCACTGGCGGAGGCGCGCACCAGGCCGCCGCGGTTGCGCACCGTTACCGTCCGGTCGAACGGCAGGCGTCCTGTCAGCCCGGCAACAAAGGTCGCCGCGCCCATCGCACTGCCACAGGCATTGGTGAGCCCCACGCCCCGTTCAAACGTGCGCACGTACAGCTCGCCGCCCGTCCGCACCTCCACGAAGGAGACATTGGCGCGGTTGGGCAGCCACGCCGGCGCGGCTTCGCAAATCTCGCCGATGCGCACGAGTTCGGCCTCGTCCACCTGATCAACAAAGGCGATAAGATGCGGATTCGGCATCGCGACTGCGGTGAAGCGCAGGTCAGATGACAGCCGCGCAATCACTGCCTCCCGAATGCGCTCACCCTCGCCTTCCAGCGGCCAGTCGCGCACGTCCAGCGTCGCCGGCCCGGCCGTCTCACGCACGGTATAGACGCCCGGCGCTAGATCAGCGTCCCGCGCCACCGCCGCCCGGCTCGTCTTCAGCCGCACCACCGCCTGCGGGCGACCGGTCGCCTCCAGCCCCGCGCGCGCCACGCAGCGCAGGCCGTTGAGGCAGGTTTCGGGTTCGGAGCCGTCGGCGTTGAAGATCCGCATGCCGAAGGCGGCCTCATCATCCCCGCCGGTCAGCAGCAGGATGCCGTCCCCCCCCACCGGCCCCGACCGATCCGCCAAAGCGCGCGCGGCCTGCGCCCATTCCTGATCGGCCAGCGCAAGGGCGCGGGCGTCGATCAAAGCGAAATCATTGCCGGAGCCATGGCACTTGGTGATGTCGAAACGCATGGCCGCGGCTTATCTGCCGGCCGGGCAGCCGCCGCAAGACTTGGCCACAACGCGATCAATCAATCCGATAGTGATCGGCAAGGCGATCCAGCGCCATGGTCAGCACCAGCCGCCCGGACCGCGCCGGCCAGCCAAGCGACTTTTCCGCGACCGGCAGCCCCTCCCCCGCGCAGACCACGCGCCACAGGACATCGCTGAGACCCCGCCCCACGGCGCCCACCGCGGCATCGAAACGGCGCTTGGCAGCAAGGTGCGCGGCGGTTGCGTCCAGCCCCTGACCCGCGCCGCCATCGACCCGCGCCGACCAGCGCATCGTCACTGCCGGGCCGATCGCCGCGCGCTCGTAATCGGCCCGCAGCCGCTCGCCCGCCGCGATCTGCCGCGCATCCAGCAAGCCCCGCGCGCCAAGCCACGACAAGGGCGATTCGGCGAGGTTCACCGTGACGCTGCGGCCGCCCCGGCCCGCTTTCCCCGGCAGAAGTCGGCCATCACGATCAATCCCACGCTCCACGAGCATCTGCATGTCTGTTCTCCGTTTGTTCGAAGCAGATGCATGGCACGAAGCGCGGCTTGTAGGACAGGCCATCAGCGCGCGTCGTGGCGCAGTCGCAGCCAGGCGCCCAGCGCCCACCATGACAGGGCCCAGAGCGCGCCGGCGCTCCAGCCGGCCAGAACATCGCTAGGCCAGTGAACGCCCAGGTACACGCGACTGGCACCGATCATCAGCACCAGCGCGATCGTCGCGCCGAACAGGAACCATCGCGCGGTGCGTCGCGGCACGATCTGCATCACCGTCAGCGCGATGGTCAGGTAGATGATCGCGCTGTTCCCGGCATGACCGCTGGGGAAGCTGGCCGAGGCGACTTCCACCAGATGATCGACCAGCGCCGGCCGCTCGCGCGCCACCAGCTGCTTGCCAAGCGAGATAGCGACCGAACCGCTGAGCGTGCCGCCGAACACCAGCGCGGCGGTAAGGAAGTGGCGGCTCGCCAGCAGGAACCCGATCGTCAGGGCAGCGACCATGGTCAGCACCGTGCCGCCGCCCAGCGCGGTAATATCGATCATTACCCCCTGCAGCCACACCGGGCCGATCGGCGTGGACAGATCGCCGGACGTGCGCAGCGCCAGCATGATGGCGTGATCAAACTCGAACTGCGTACCCCGGGCGATCGTCATGCCGAGCAGCGCGATGATGAGGATCGCGCCGGCGACGGTGGCCAGCGCGATGAACGAATAGGGCGGGTGGGTGACCCCCGCCGGTGCGGTCTGGTCCGGTGTCGCCGGTGTTTCGGCGAGGATTTCGAGCGGGGATTCGTCGTGCATGGATCGGGGTGTAGCAGGGGTACGAGCGAAGGTGTCCTCCTTAGGCGTTGAGTTCTTGCCCCATGAGCGGCCGAGCCGCCGCTTGCGCAGTGACCCGGCCGACAACCCTGCTCCCGGCCTGAGCTCTTCCGCTGGCGCGGCGTTAATCGATGTAAATGCCGACGACCTTCCAGGCACCGTCCTCCCGGCTAAGCGACAAGGTTTCGGTTGCGCCGGGCTTGTTGGCGAAGTCGGTGCGGAATTGGACGGTGCGATAGCCATTTGGCGGAGCCGGCGTGTCCACGTCACTGAGCAGCGTGCGCGACAGCACGGCGCCGAGCGGCACGCGCGCCTTTTCGGACGCCGACTGCCAGTTCGCGACGCTGTTGACCGACCGGAACGATTTCGCCGTCCCGGCCCAGCTTGACTGCCAATCGGCATTGTCGACCAGCGCCAGCCAGTCACGCGCGGCCTTCGAAACGGGGGTTTCCGCCACAGCGTTCGAGCTTGTCGCGGCGGATGATTCCGGTGCCTGCACGGGTGCGATGATGGAAAGCAGAACGGCAGCGATTGCGATCATGATGGTTCCTCCTGCTGCCCAGACCAGCCGGCGCGGCAATCGCGACGACGGTGAGGGCTGGGATCCGAGTTGATTGCCCGGCACGAACCCGGCAGCCCCGATCGGCATGTCCGCGATGATTTCGGGGGCCGGCCCCTCGGCCTCGCGCAGCAGCCGAGCCGCTTCCTTGCTGCTCGATACGGAGAGCTTGCGCCGCGCATCGCGCAGCCGTTCGTTGATGGTGTGAACCGACAGGCCGAAATGCCGCGCGAGCGATTTGGCGTCATGGCCGACGAGAAGCAGACGCAGGGTCTGCTTCTCCTTCTCCGTCAGCGCATCGTACCCCTCGATCATCATATCCGTCGCCAGCTAACCCAAAGTCAGCCAACGCTAGGGTAGCGCTCCACTGCCCGCGACCCCCAAAAGGCTTGTACCGCCAGCGAAAATGCGGGCCTGCGCACATGTGGCCGGCGGATCGCACGTGCTTCCGGCCTGATTGTAAGCGCCAAACGGCTCATCCCATCATGCCCGCTCGTACCGACATCCACGGTGCCGCGAACCTCAATGCAACGCAGGCACGAGGCCCCGGCAGTGAGGCTCCCGTCAGTCGTGCTCCCGCCCACCAGCGCCCATGTACAATTCGCGGCCCTGATCCTCGTATACGCCGCTCATCTTCGCCATGCCGGCCTCCGCCTCGGCGGTCGCGAGGAAGCCTTCGCTGCCCTGGTTCTGCAGCCGTGCAAAATCGCGCACTTCCTGCGTGATCTTCATCGAGCAGAATTTCGGCCCGCACATCGAGCAGAAATGCGCTGTCTTCGCGCCCTCCGCCGGCAGCGTCTGGTCGTGATATTGCTCTGCCGTCTCGGGATCCAAAGACAGGTTGAACTGGTCGCGCCACCGGAACTCGAACCGCGCACGGCTCAGCGCGTCGTCGCGCAGCTTCGCCGCCGGGTGGCCCTTCGCCAGGTCCGCCGCATGCGCCGCCAGCTTGTACGTCACCACGCCGACCTTCACGTCGTCGCGATCGGGCAGGCCGAGATGCTCCTTGGGCGTCACGTAGCAAAGCATCGCCGTGCCGTACCAGCCGATCATCGCCGCGCCGATGCCGCTGGTGATATGGTCGTAGCCCGGCGCGATGTCGGTGGTCAGCGGCCCGAGCGTGTAGAAGGGCGCCTCGCCGCACACCTCTAGCTGCTTGTCCATATTCTCCTTGATCTTGTGCATCGGCACATGGCCGGGGCCCTCGATCATCACCTGCACGTCCTGCGCCCAGGCGCGGTGGGTCAGCTCGCCCAAGGTATAGAGTTCGGCGAACTGCGCCTCGTCATTGGCGTCGGCGATCGAGCCGGGGCGCAGGCCATCCCCCAGCGAATAGGCGATGTCATACGCCTTCATGATCTCCGTGATCTCGTCGAACCGCTCGTAGAGGAAGCTTTCCTTGTGATGCGCGAGGCACCATTTCGCCATGATCGAGCCGCCGCGGCTGACGATGCCGGTCACGCGCTTGGCGGTGAGCGGCACATAGGGCAGGCGCACGCCGGCGTGGATGGTGAAATAGTCGACGCCCTGTTCGGCCTGCTCGATCAAAGTGTCGCGGAAGATCTCCCAGGTCAGATCCTCGGCGATGCCGCCCACCTTCTCCAGCGCCTGATAGATCGGCACGGTGCCGATCGGCACGGGCGAATTGCGGATGATCCATTCGCGCGTGTCGTGGATGTTGCGGCCGGTGCTGAGGTCCATCACCGTATCCGCGCCCCAGCGGATCGCCCAGACGAGCTTGTCGACTTCGCTGGCGACGTTCGAGGCGACGGCGGAATTGCCGATATTGGCGTTGATCTTCACCAGGAAATTGCGGCCGATCGCCATCGGCTCGGATTCGGGATGGTTGATGTTGTTGGGGATGATCGCCCGGCCGCGCGCGATCTCGTCGCGGACGAATTCGGGCGTCACGTAATCGGGGATCGCCGCGCCGAAGCTGTTGCCGTCGCGGACGTACTCGCGGAGCATCTCGCGGCCGAGATTTTCGCGCGTGGCGACATATTCCATCTCGGGGGTGATGATGCCGCGCTTCGCGTAGTGCATCTGGCTGACGTTGGCGCCGGCACGCGCGCGCAGCGGGCGCTTGACGACGTTGGGGAAGGGCTGGACGCCGCCCGACCGGTCGGGGCCGAGCTGGCCGTTGTCCTCGGGGCGGATCTCGCGCGCGTCATAGGCCTCCACGTCGCCGCGGGCCATGATCCAGTCGCGGCGTAGCTGGGGGAGGCCGGCCATGATGTCGATGTTGGCGGCGGGGTCGCTGTAGGGGCCGGAGGTGTCGTACACGTTGAGCGGCGGTTCACCCGACGACGGCTCCAGATCGATCGCGCGCATCGCGACCTTCAGCGGACCGACGTGGATCTTGCGCGATCCGCGGATCGGGCCGGTGGTGACGCCGATTTCGGTGCGTGCCTGCGGGTTTCCGGAGGAAACGCGTTCAATCGGCGAATCTACGTCGGCCATGTGTTCACTCTCCACTAATCGGAGAGCGGGGACGGATTGCCGGTGTTGGCGCCGCTCCTTCCCTCCGCCGGTGTCAACCGGATCAGGTTCAGCGGGTCGCGGGCTCGTGCCCGCCTCTCAACCGCCGTCAGCGGTCCCCCGAGGATGCGGGCAATTCTAAGGTGTTTGGCGGCTAAGGTAAAGCCGGGCGCCAAGATGTGGCCCGGACGGCTTGCCGGCCGTCCGGGTGGAACGCTCAGTTTGCGGCGCTGGTCTTCAGATCGCCGTTGAGTCCCGCCGGGAAGAACCCGCCGGCCGAAACGGACGCCTTGTTCAGGTACAGCACGTTCAGCACCGCCGGGCTTGACCGGCTATAGGCGATGCCGTTGCCGTCAGCAGGCGTGATGTTCGCCGCGCCGTCAGTCGCGACATTCTGATCGAGGTCACGGCTGCCATCCAGTGCGTCCCGCGCATCGCTGAACCGACCGGCCAGGGTACGCAGCGTCGCATTGGTGAACAGCGCCGTGCGGATCAGGCCCGCATGATAGCTGTGTGCGCCAAGCAGGCCGAAGAAACCGGTGCGCGTGGTGCCGAGATTGATCAGCGGCTGCAGGCCCTTGTACGCGGTGACGATCACGTCTTGCAGGAAGAACGCGCCCAGCAGGAAGTTGCCGTCGCCCGAATAAGGATTGAACGCTTCGCCGAGCGCCGTGGAGAACGGGCCGTCCGCCGCGCCGGAAATGTTGATCACCGGCTGCGCCACCGCCTCGGCCGTGATGATGCCGCGCAGATAGGCGATGCGGCGCTGCGATTCAGCGGTAATCTCGCGCGCGCAGGCGGCGGTGAACGGGTCGCTGAACGACACGGGCGCGCCGCCCGTCACTGCCCCCGGCGTACCGGTGCCGGTCAGCAGATCGGCGGGAACACTCGCGCCGGTCGTGGCATAAGCGAAATATTGCGCCTGCAGATATTCAAGCTGAAGCGCAAAGTTGAGCGCGGCGCGATCGGCATTGCTCGTCGAGGTCGCCGTGGGGGTCGGCGTTGGCGTCGGATCCGGATCGGGATCCGAATCATCATCGTCACCGCCACAGGCGGACAGCAGCGCAAGGCCGCCCGCGGCGATGGATGCGCCGCCGGCAAGCTGAAGGAAGCGGCGGCGCTCCGCCTGCCGATCGGCGGTGGGTTCGGGCGGCTGCGGCAGGGTGTCGAGGTCGGTCATGGCGAATGGTCCTGGAAACAAGGGAAACAAGCGAGGCGGG
>NZ_LSKH01000259.1:0-919 GCF_001557395.1 Sphingomonas sp. CCH5-D11
GGCTTAGGGGCGGATTAGAGCTCGACGTTAAGCTGGTCCGGATCACGCGCTCGATCGCCGAGGCGCGGTGGAATTCTTCCGCTGCGATGCCGACGGCGCGAACGAGATCACGCGCATTAACGAGCGATCCGCTACGGACGGCGCTCGGATCGACAGTCTGCGACTGCCACCGGGGGAATCAGTGTCGAAAGGCTGGGTGGTCAGCACGATCGCGCGATCGACGCGCGACCGAGACCCGTCAGCGTGTGGCTACAGACGGCTTACCAGCGCCGCCCCAGGCATGTTCTGATTGGAGGCGCTCCCGTCGGAAAAAGGGTCGGAACGGAAGCGCCTCCGGTTTGCGAGCGTAAGATCCAGTGGGGGGCTCAAGCGCTCACGCACTCTTGTTGCGCGAAACGCGCCTTACGACAATACGGAAATGATCTAACTATTGCTCCTTACGCTTTGCTATTCGCCATGCGTTCTAACCCACGCATATCGCAGAACCACATAGGTCAGAAGAACGAGCAGGGTTACTGCCCACACGGGCATGGACTTAGCGGCTTTCACAGCTTCGCCGTGAGCAATCGGGCACGCTCCATGTCCTTTGGCCTGCCGAAGCCCACCAGCATGCCGAGCAACTCCACAAGGCTTGGAACGAACACGTGTGCGCCATTTACCGCGATGGCCTGCCGGGGCTGAAGCACTAAGCTTTCCCACTTTTCATCAACCCGGGTTTCCACGCCCGCCATGAACTCAACCCGCATCGCGTTGCCCCTCCAAGTCGCAAAGATCTCCGAGCGGAAGTTTTCGCGTTCAAAATTTCTGACCGGCTCGACACCGATCATCGGGAGAATTTTCGTGGCATCTCTCACACTGAGCAGCACGTCGATCTCGGCTACGCGAATGGGTGAGACCCCCAGAAGAGCGACAGCCGCGC
>NZ_LSKH01000260.1:0-26123 GCF_001557395.1 Sphingomonas sp. CCH5-D11
GGAAGCCGCCGCCGGTGCCGCGCGTGCTTTCAATCAGTCCGGCGGAGGACAGCCTGCTCACCAGCTTCTGCGCGGTGGGAAGCGGCACGCCCGTCTCCTGCGCCAGACTGGTTGCATTGACACGCGCCAGCCCGCCGCAATGGCGCGCCGCGGCCGTCATCATGACGACGGCATAATCGGCAAGGCTGGACAGGCGCATATTGCGAGCGGTTCTCAAATCGGACTAAATCGTTCTGATTGCCAAATGGGCGTGAGAGGCCGGGAATTCAACCCGCAATTTTGGCCGTTCTCCCTGCGCCAGCCCCCTTGATCTTCGCGCCCGATCATGGGCACCGGACCGCGATGACCTTTCCGATGCGCCCCGCCCTGTTCGCGCTCGATGCCGAGCGTGCCCACCGCCTCACGATCCGCGGCCTTGCGCTCTGGGGCCGTTTGGGCACGCCGGGCGCTCGCCAGGTCGCCGATCCGGCACTCGCCACGACCGTGGCCGGTATCCGCTTCGCCAACCCACTTGGGCTCGCCGCCGGTGTGGACAAGGACGGCGAGGCGGTCGCTGGGCTGCACGCGCTCGGCTTCGGCGCTGTGGAAGTCGGCACGCTCACGCCTTTGCCCCAGCCCGGCAATCCAAAGCCTCGCCTGTTCCGGCTGATCGAAGACGAGGCGGTGATCAACCGCATGGGCTTCAACAATGGCGGCCTCCAAGCGGCGCTTGGGCGATTGCCGGTCAGCCGGCGTGGCGTGCTGGGCCTGAATGTCGGCGCGAACAAGGACGCGGGCGACCGCATCGCCGATTACGTGACCGGGGTAACCGCCGCCGCCAAGGTCGCCGATTACGTCACGATCAACATCAGCTCCCCCAACACGCCAGGACTGCGCGATCTGCAACATGGCAGCGCGCTGCGCGATCTGCTCGCCGCCACGCGTGCCGCGGCGGGCACCCGACCCTTGTTCCTGAAGGTCGCACCCGATCTGGAGGGCCCCGCGATCGACGACATCGCCCGCGCGGTGATCGACAACAGGCTGGATGCGCTCATCATCGGCAACACGACAATTTCTCGCCCTCCGCTCGCCTCCACCAATGCAAGCGAAAGCGGCGGCCTCTCCGGTGCGCCGCTCGCCACATTGGCACGCCAGAAGCTCCGGGATTTCCGCGTCGCGACCGGCGCTGCCGTTCCGCTGATCGCCGTTGGCGGCATCGGCAGCGGGGCGGAGGCGTATGACCGAATCCGCGCCGGCGCCAGCCTCGTTCAGCTCTACAGCGCCATGGTCTATGCCGGGCCCGGCCTGCCCACCCGCATCCTTCGCGATCTCGCCGCGCTGCTTCGGCGTGACGGCTATGGGTCGATAACCGAGGCCGTCGGCGCCGGTTGACGCAGGGAAAGGCGCCGATAGGGTCCGCGGCCATGAAAAACCTGTTGGCGCTCACCGCTCTGCTCGCCCCCATCGCCCTCATCGCACCGGACGTTGCGGAGGCGCAGGGGGTGGTGACTTCCGCCGATCCGCGCGCCACCGAGGCCGGGCTCGAGATTCTGAACGCCGGCGGTTCCGCCGCGGACGCCGCCGTCGCGATGATGCTCGCGCTCACCGTGGTGGAGCCGCAATCGAGCGGCATCGGCGGCGGCGGTTTCATGCTGCACCAGACGGCGAACGGCCCGCTGGAGACGATCGATGGCCGCGAAAAGGCGCCCGCCGCCGCCACGCCGCAGCGGTTCGTGGGCGCGGACGGCAAGCCGCTGCCGTTCATTCAGGCGTTTCCGGGCGGCAAGTCGGTCGGGGTGCCCGGCAATATCCGGCTGGCCGCGCTGGCCAACAAGAAGTGGGGCAAGCTGCGCTGGAAAGCGCTGTTCGCCCCCGCCATCCGCCTTGCCGAGGGCGGCTACAAGGTGACGCGCCCGCTCGCCGCCGCCAGCACGAACCTGGCGCCATTGTGGGGCGGCGGCAGCACCGCTGTGGCCGGGCCTGAGGGTGGCACGTCGACCGGCACGGGCGCGGCGGGCGGGCGCTTTCCGGACGCGGCCGAGCTTTACACCAGAAACGGCAAGCCGCTGGTCGAGGGCGAAACCGTTACCAATCCCGCATTGGGCAAGTTGCTGCGCAAGATCGCGGCCGATGGTCCCGACGCCTTCTACACGGGGCAGAATGCCAAGGCCCTGATCAACGCCGTCACGGCCACCAGAATCGCGCCCAGCGACATGACGGCGGCCGATCTTGCCGCCTACCAGGCCAAGGAACGCCCGCCGGTCTGTGGCACGTACCGCGGCTACAAGATCTGCGGCATGGCACCGCCCTCGTCGGGCGCGACAACCGTACTCCAGATGCTGGGCATGCTCGAGCGGTTCGACCTCGCCAGGCTGGGCAAGGACTCGCCGATCGCCTGGCATTTGATCGGCGAAGCGATGCAGCTCGCTTATGCCGATCGTGAGTTGTACCTCGGCGACACCGACTTCGTGGACGTGCCGGTCGCCGGGCTGATCGACAAGGGCTATATCGCCCAGCGGTCGGGACTCATCTCCGAGACACGCGCGCTCGGCACCTACGAACCCGGCACGCCGCCGGGCGCCAAGCCGCGTACCTATGCGCCGCAGCAGGAAGTGCCCGGCACCACCCATTTCGTCGCGATCGACGCCGAGGGTGACATCGCCACCATGACCTCGACGATCGAAGGCCCGTTCGGCAGCCAGCTGATCGCCAACGGCTTCGCGCTCAACAACGAGCTGACCGATTTCAGCCTCGCGCCCGAAAAGAACGGCGCGCCCGTCGCCAACCGCGTGGAGGGCGGAAAGCGGCCGCTTTCGTCCATGGCCCCGACGATCGTGTATGATGCGAGCGGCGCGCCGATCTTCACCGTTGGCGCCGCAGGCGGCAAGACGATCCTGATGCAGGTGACGAAGGCGATCATCGCCCATCTCGACTGGAAGCTGCCGGCGAAGGAAGCCCTTGGCCTTGGCCTCATCTATTTCAACAAGGACGGGCTGGTTCTCGAACAGGGCACCAGCTTGCCGGCCATGAAGCCCGCGCTGGAGGCGATGGGGCACAAGGTGTCGGTCGGGCGTCTGGGCCTCAAGGCCAATGCCGCAGAAAAGACCGCGACTGGATGGATCGGCGCGCCCGATCCGCGCAGCGTCGGAACGGCGCTGCGCCAGTAAACCGTACAAGAAGAAAAGAAGCGGAGAGGAACATGGCGCCACGCCAGCTCGAACATTTCCCGAATCTGGTGACGATGTTCTTCACCCGTGCGGAGCAAAAGGGCGATGCGCCCTTCCTCTGGGCGAAGCGGGACGGCGCGTGGCAGCCGATCAGCTGGTCTGAGGCCGCCCGGCAAGTGGCAAGCTTGGCGACCGCGCTCAAGTCGATCGGCCTTGGCCGGGGCGATCGGGTGATGCTGGTCAGCGAGAACCGGCCGGAATGGTGCATCAGCGATCTCGCCATCATGGCGGCGGGGTGCATCACCGTGCCGACCTACATCACCAACACTGAACGCGATCACGCCCATATCATCGAGAATTCGGGTGCGCGCGCGGTGATCGTCTCGACGCAGAAGCTCGCCGATACGCTGCTGAAGGCCGTGCTGCGCACCACGCACGTCGAAACGGTGATCGCCTTTGATCAGCTTCGCCCCCGCCCCTCCGGCGTGCGCAGTTGCAGCTGGGCTGGCCTCATCAAGGAACATGACACGCCGCCTGCGGTGATCGCGGCCGGCGCAGGCTTCGGCCGGGACGATACCGCCTGCATCATCTACACCTCGGGCACAGGCGGCGCGCCGCGCGGCGTGATGCAGCACCATGGCGCGATCCTCCACAACATCGCCGGTTGCGCCAATGTCATCTCGGAGGATCTGGGCTGGGGCGAGGAGGTGTTCCTCTCCTTCCTCCCCTTGAGCCACGCTTATGAACATACCGGCGGACAGATGCTGCCGATCGCCATGGGTGGTCAGATCTACTACGCCGAAGGGCTGGAGAAGCTCGCCGCGAACATGGAGGAGGTTCGCCCCACCATCATGTTCGTCGTGCCCCGCCTGTTCGAGGTGCTTCGCGTGCGGATCAGCAAGGCGATCGACAAACAGGGCGGCCTGTCGCAGCGCCTGCTCGGCGCGGCGCTGGACATCGGGGCCAAGCGTGACGCCGGTACGTTGCGGCTCAGCGATCGGCCGAAGGCGCTGCTGGTTGATGCCTTGTTCAAGCCGAAGATCGCGAAGAAGTTCGGCGGCCGCATGAAGGCGATGGTTTCCGGCGGCGCACCGCTCACCCCGGAAGTCGGCATCTTCTTCCAGTCGCTGGGCGTCACCTTTCTCCAGGGCTACGGCCAGACGGAGGCCGGGCCCGTCATCTCCTGCAACCGTCCCAAGGTCGGCGTCACCGTCGACAGCGTCGGCCCGCCATTGCCCATGACGGAAGTGCGCCTTGCCGAGGATGGCGAGATCCTGGTGCGCGGCGAACTGGTGATGCACGGTTATTGGCGCAACCCCAGCGAAACCGCACGCGTGTTGCAGGACGGATGGCTGCACACCGGCGACATCGGGGTGATCGATGCGGCCGGCAGGATCAAGATCACGGACCGCAAGAAGGACCTGATCATCAATGACAAGGGCGACAATGTCGCGCCGCAAAAGGTCGAGGGCATGCTGACGCTGCAGCCCGAGATCATGCAGGCGATGATCGCCGGCGATCGCAAGCCGCACATGGTGGCGGTCATCGTGCCCGATCCGGACTGGACGCGCGAATTCTGTACGACCCACGGGATCAGCAATGATCCATCGGCGCTCGCCGCGAATGCCGCTTACCGTTCCGCCATCGGGCAGGCGGTTGAGCGTACGAACAAGGATCTGTCGGTGACGGAGCGTGTCCGGCGGTTCATGCTCGCCGACGAGCCCTTCACCATTGAGAACGAGCAGCTGACGCCCAGCCTGAAGATCCGCCGCCACGTGCTGCGCAAGATCTATGGCGAGCGTCTCGAAGCACTCTACAAGGGCTGAACGAACCAGGCGCGCGCCCGGACTCGCCGAAGGCCGATCGCCGCCGCGCCCGGCCACCCCGTCCTGCGGGGCGGCCGGGCTCGTTGATTACTTGGCCTTGTCTTTCGGCAGAACCGTGAGCGTCCAGTCCTGCTCAGGCCGCAGGTATTTGGCAGCCGTGGCCTGCAACGTCTGCGGCGTGATCGACATATAGTCGCTGACCAGGGTTCGCGCGCCCGCTAGGCGGTTCGCGTCATAAGCGCCGCCACTCACCTGCAGCAGCCAGAACTGGTTGCCCGAGGATGCGCGCGCCAGATACTGCATCATCGGCCCGATCGCCCGGCGCAGCTCATCCTCCGTCACCGGCGTGGTGACGAGCTCGGCCGCGATCTCTCGGCTCAGCTTGAAGAACAGGTCGACGTTCTCAGGGGCGACCTGGCCGACGGCGAGCACGCGCCCGCCGCTGTTCAGCCCGAGCGGCCACTGGCTGAGCGCACTGGGGCTGTAGCTGGCACCCGCGACCGAACGAAGGCGATCGAACAGGCGATCGCCAAAGATCGCGGCGAGAATCTCCAGCCGGCGGCTTTCGGCAATCCCCTGCGTGCCGCCACCCGTGGGCCAGGCGATCACGGCAGCAGCCTGGGTGTCCGCGCCTTCGTGGGTCAGCACCTCGGGGCGGTCGTTATGCGCCGGGAAGGCCACATCCGATGCGACCAGCGGCGCTTCGGTACGCGGCTTGAGCGCGCCGAAGGTTCGGGCGACCGCGGCGACTGCCTCGTCCGCCTTCACGTCTCCGAACACGTCCACCTCGATCGGGCCCGTCGCCAGCAACGGCTCCCAAAGCTTGCGGAACGCTTCCGGCGTCAGCGCCTCGATCTCCTCGCGCGTCGGCGGCCCCCAGCGAGGATCCCCGGCGCGCAGCTTGCGCTCGAGATCGCGCGAAAGAACGCCATCCGGCGAGGAGTCAAACCCGGCATAGCCCGCCAGCGCACCGGCCTTGGCGCGCAGCACCGGCGCCGCATCCCAGCGCGGCGCGGCAAGCTTCGCCGCCATCAGCGCCAGATTGTCCGCATAGTCTCCCGGCGTGGTGATGGCGTTCAGGACGAAGGCGTCGTCAGTGATGTCGAAGCCCAGCCCCATGCGACGGCCAGTGGTCAGCACGTCCAGGTCGCCCTGGTCCCATTTGCCGATCCCGCTCTGCACCAGCGCGCTCTCCGCGGCCCAGGCAGCCGTGGCCTTGTCCGCCGGCAGCGCGCCATAGCCCCGGCCAAAGCGCACGCGCAGATACACCCGCCCGGTTTCCGATCCGTTGGCGTACATCAGCATGCGCACGCCGTTCGAGAAAGTCACCTTCTCGACACCCGGATCCGCGATCGCCTCCCGCGTGGCCACCGTGCCCGGCGTCCCCAGCTTGGGCAGGTCCTTGAAGTTGACCTTCGTTTGCCGCGTGCGGCGGCCAGCGAGCTTGGACACGTCGGCGGTCAGCGCGGCCGCCAGCTTCGCCGCTGCGCCCGGATCCGCCGCACGGGTGTTCACCAAAGCGCGCTCGGCATCACCCTGGAACACCCGGCGGGTCGACTCCAACGCTGCCGCCGCGGAGAACATCCCCTTCTTCTTGGCGTCGAGGAAGATGTTGTAGGATTCCTGCGGTCCCGCGACCGTCTCGCGGATGTCGAGCGCCTGCACCATGTCGTCGGCCTGTTTTGCACCGGCCTCGACCCGCGCCGTCTCGACATCATTGCGCATCGCGCCTTCGAACTCGGCCGTCTCGCGGTCCATCTCTGCCTGGCTGGGCGCCGTCGTCATCGCGTCGGCGATCACCGCACGCACATCCTTCAGCGCCGCCTCCCAATCGTCTCCGATCGGCAGGATGCTGACGAAGGTGCCGTTTGCCGACCGTGCGACATCCTCAAGGTTCACGCTGGCCTGAAGGAAGCTGCCGCCCTGCCGCGCGCGGTTTTCCAGCCGGCGATTGATCACGCGCATCGCGACGAGATCGACCAGCCGCTTCTGATTGAAGATGATCGTATCATCACGATAGGTCCACGGGCGAAGGACCGCGGTGACGACCAGCGGCGGAATGGACGGCTCGTTGATCGCCGCCGTCGGCGTACCCTTCGGATCAGGTTTGCCGAAGTCCGGCTCTGCCGGATCGGCGCCGACACCCTCCCAGCCCCCGAAATTCTTGACGACGAGGCGGGCGGCCGTGGCCGGATCGATGTCGCCGGAGATGATCACCACGGTACGTGCCGGGCGATACCAACGCCGGTGGAAAGCCAGCACGCTCGCCGGCGTCGCGGCCTCCAGCGTCTTGACGTTCCCGATCGGAGACCGGTCGGCAAGCGGCTGTCCGGCGAAGAACAGGGCGTTGCGCGCATCGGACAGCCGCACCTGAGGCCCCGGTGCCTCGCGCTGTTCGGCCAGAACCGCCGGCCGCTCGGCCGCGAGGCCCTGCGCGTTGATGCCCGGTTCGGACATCATGCCGGCGAAGATCTTGAGGCTTTCGTCGAGGTTCGCCTCGGTCGCCGCCGGCAGATCGAGCTTGTAGACGGTCTGCGTCGGCGTGGTCTGAGCGTTCGAGTCCGAGCCGAACGTGGCACCGAACCGCTGCCAGACGCGCTTTGCCTCTCCGTCCGGCACGTACTTCGAACCGCGGAACGACAGATGCTCGATCAGATGCGCATAACCGCGCTCGTCATCGGTCTCGTTCAAGGATCCCGCGTCGATCCGCACGCGAACGGCGACCTGCCCGGGTGGCACGCCGTTCTTGCGCACGGCATAACGCAGCCCGTTCGGCAGAGCGCCGAAGTTCCAGGCCCGATCGGGCGGAATATCCGATCCCTTGAACAGCCATGGCGCGGTATCGACCGTGATCGTCGCGGGATCGACGATCGTGCCCTGCGCGGGCGGTGTCGGCGTGGGCGGTTTCGGCGAGGTACGGGCGACGGCAGCGACGGCGGCGGCCTTTGGCGCAGCCTGCTGGCCGATGGCCGGAACGGCAACGATGGCGAGGAGCGGAAGAGCGGCGAACGGCGCAGAAAGTGCGCGCGGGAAGCGGATCATGGCCCGGCTTCTAGCCTGCTCGAAGCATCGCCGCCACACCCGGCGGCGATCTTTCGATCACCGTCTAAATGCCATGTTTTAGACCCGAATCGCCCCTAGGGTTGCGGCCCGAGCGGTTGAATTGCACCAGCAAGATGCAAGCGGCCTTGAGGAAAAGAACGGGAAAGCGACGTGGGGACCATCATCCAGACCCGGAACGAGATGCGTCAGGATTATGGCGTGCGATCCGCAATGATGGCAGGCGCCATCCTCGGCGATCCGCCCCGCGGCTTTGCCGATCGCCCGGTTGCCGACACACCGATCACGGGCAACCGGTCACCGAAGATGAAAGCAGAGCCGAACCGCCCGCTCATCATCCGGCTGGGCAAACACCTGCGCGGTGTGTTCGACAGCCTGATCGCCTCATCCTCGCTCGTTCCCAACGATCCCGTGCTGGACGTGCGCACCTTTCCCTGGACGCAGCTCCTGCGCGATCACTGGCAGGACATTCGGGCGGAAGCCATGCAGGTGGCGTTGCAGGGCGATGCGTCCCCCAGCCTCGCCACGATATCGCCCGATCACCGCTCCATCGCGCAACTGGGCATGTGGCGCTCGTTCTTCCTCTGGGGCTACGGCTACCGCATCGACGACAATGCCGCCCGCTGCCCGGTGACGAGCGCGCTGGTGAAGCAGATCCCGGGGCTGAACAGCGCCTTTTTCTCCATCCTCGCGCCGGGCACGCACATCCCGGCGCATCGCGGCGTCTCCAAGGGGCTGATCACCTGTCACCTCGGCCTGATCGTGCCGCGCAATGGCGACGTGCGCATGCGCGTCGATCGTCGCGTGGTCCGCTGGAGCGAAGGCGAAACCCTGGTCTTCGACGACACCTATGATCACGAGGTGTGGAACGAGACGGATGGTACCCGCGTGGTCCTGCTGATCCAGTTCGAACGGCCGCTCCGCAACCCCGGCAAGTGGATTGCGGACATGTTTCTCGGCATCGTCCGTCGCTCTGCCTTCGTGCAGGAAGCGCGCGACAACATCGCCGCCTGGAATGCCGCCATCAAGCAAATGGACTTCTGAAAGCCGGGCACGCGCCTGGCCTGGCGCCTGCCCCGCGTCAGCGCGCCACCACATCCAGGCCGAGCCATGTCGCCATGGTCTGCAACTCGTCCTCCAGCCGGTCCATCGCGGTGCCCAGCGCGCCCGGTTCGGTATGGCAGGCCCGCACCAGCAGCCGGCCCCCGTCGCGATCCGCCTTCAGGTCGACACGCGCCACGATCTGCTCGTTCAGCAGGAAGGGCAGCACGTAATAACCCCAGCGGCGCTTCTCCGCCGGCACGTAGATCTCGATCCGGTATCGAAATCCGAACAGCCTTTCCGTACGGGCCCGCTCCCAGATCAGCGGGTCGAACGGCGCGAGCAACGCTTGCGTTTCGATCCGGCGCGGGCGCTTCGCCGCGTGATGCAGGTACGCCGCCGGCCAGCCCTCCACGGTTACCGGGCGGAGCACACCCTCCTCCACCAACCGCGCGATGGCGGCGGACGCATCGGCCGGCGTCAGGCGGAAGTAATCGCGCAACTCCCCCGCGGTGGCGATCCCAAGTGCGCGACCCGCGCGTTCCACCAAGGCTGCATGAGCGCTCGCTTCGTCCAGGGTCGGCAGGTCAAGCACGGCGCTCGGCAGCACGCGCTCGGGAACGTCATACACCCGCTCGAACCCGCGTCGCCGGGTGGCCGTCGTGACATGGCCGGCATAGAACAGCCACTCGAGCGCGGTCTTCGCCCCGCTCCATTCCCACCATCCCGTCCGGCTGCTTTCCACGTCGGACGCCGCCATCGCGCCCTCGCTGCGGATGCGCGCCAGCAACGCCATCGCCTCGGGCCGCCGCTCCGTCGCAAACCGCCGCATGGCCTCGGACCGGAGCAGCCCGCGATCGGCGCGCGCCATACGCCAGCGAAGCAGGGGATGAAGGTCCAGCGGCAGCAGCGACGCCTCATGCGCCCAATATTCGAACATGCGCCGCTGCGATCGTGCGCCCCATGCCGCTTTGTCGAACAGATCGCGGTCATAGCCGCCCAGGCGCGAAAAGGCCGGCAGATAATGGGCGCGCGCAAGGACGTTGACGCTGTCGATCTGGTGCAGCGCCAGCCGGTCGAGCGTACGCCGCAGATGGACGGGGGAGACATGATCCGGGCGTCGTGCGCCAAATCCTTGCGCCGCAAGAGCGATGCGACGCGCGGCCGCTGGCGAAATCCGGTCAGGCTCCATGGCGCTCACCGCTATCGAACGCAGGGAGATTGCGCGACCGGAAACCTTTCCTTTCCGTGCGCCCGCTTGATCGGTCCAGTCCCGCACGCCACATGCAGTTTATGTTGATCGAGACCGAACCGACGCCGAACCCGGCCACCCTTAAATTCCTGCCGGGCCGCATCGTCATGGATGCCGGCACGCGGGACTTCGCCAATCCGGAGGAGGCAGAGGCTTCGCCGCTCGCGACCGCGCTGTTCGATCTGGGCGATGTCAGCGGCGTCTTCTTCGGTCGGGACTTCATCTCGGTGACGATCGCACCGGGAAGCGACTGGCGGGATGTGAAGCCCGACGTGCTTGCCATTCTGATGGATCATTTCACCGCACAGATGCCGCTGTTCCGTCAGGCATCGGCCGGCTTCTCCGTGCCGCCCGCCGAGGAGCATTTCGACGATGATCCCGCCGACGCGGAAATCGTCGCTCAGATCAAGGAATTGATCGACACGCGCGTGCGCCCGGCGGTGGCGAACGATGGCGGCGACATCGTTTATCGCGGGTTCGACAAGGGCAAGGTCTATCTGCGGATGCAGGGCGCCTGCTCGGGCTGCCCCTCTTCCACGGCAACGCTGAAGAACGGCATCGAACAGCTGCTGCGCTATTACGTGCCGGAAGTCACCGAGGTTCGGGCGATCTGATCGGGCGCTGGAGCGGGTGCGCCTGGCTCGCGCCCGTTCGGCGGATTGATGTCGTCACCAACACCTGATCCCCACGGTCGACACCCTGCAACCGACATCCTGCAATCGAGACAAGGACTGAAGATGGCCGCCCCGCTTGACGATGCCGCGCTGGACCAGCTGTTCCGTGCCGGCCGCACCTACAACGGCTTCACCGATCAGCCGGTCGGCGAAGATCAGCTGCGCGCCATCTGGGATTTGATGAAAATGGGGCCGACCAGCGCCAACCAGCTTCCCGCCCGGTTGGTCTGGTGCGTCAGCGACGAAGCGAAGGAGAAGCTTGCCGCCTGCGCCAGCGACAGCAATGCGGACAAGATCCGCAAGGCGCCTGTTTCGGTTGTCATCGGCATGGACGTGAACTTCCACGAACACCTGCCGGAGCTGTTTCCGCATACCGATGCTAAGAGCTGGTTCGACGGCAATACTGAACTGCGGGAAGCGTCGGCCTTCCGCAATTCCTCGCTTCAGGGCGGCTATTTCATCCTCGCCGCGCGCGCGCTGGGGCTGGATACCGGCCCGATGAGCGGGTTTGACGCAGGTCAGGTGGACAAGGCCTTCTTTGCCGATCAGCCCGGTGTCCGCACCAACTTCATCTCCACCCTCGGCTATGGCGATCCGTCGACCATTTTCGCCCGCAGCCCGCGCCCGCCATTCGACAAGTTCAACCGCATCGCGTGATGCTTGGCTGATTTAGGGGGTTGAGCCGCATCGCGGCGGTGGCAAAGGGGCGCGATGCCGCGCACGCTAGTTATCGACACCGCCACTGCCGCCTGTTCCGTCGCCTTGCTGGAGGACGGACGGGTCATCGCGGCCATTCACGATGTGGTCGGTCGCGGTCATGCCGAGCGCCTGGTGCCGATGATCGCGCAGCTTCCAGGCGGTGGCCGGGCTGACGAGATCATGGTTGATGTGGGGCCCGGCAGCTTCACGGGCATCCGCGTGGGAATCGCCGCCGCGCGGGGTTTGGGCCTGGGCTGGAATGCTTCGGTGCGCGGCTATTCGTCGCTGTCCCTGATCGCTGCGGCCGCCTTTGCTGCTGGCGAAAATGCCCCGCTTGCGGTCGTGCTTGAAGGCGGGCACGGTGAGGTCTTCATGCAAGGGTTCACCGCCTCGCCCCTGATGCCTACCGAGCCGCTGGCCTCGCTACGGCCCGATGTGGCACTCGCGGCGCTCAATGGGCGAACTGCAGTGGGAAACGGCGTTCGCTGGCTCACCCAACTGGACCCCTCCGTTGCGGCGCGGGAGGCATTGCCCGAGGCCGCGAACGCCATCCTCCTGCCCGTTGATCTCGCCACTCTGCCCGCACGTCCGCTGTACGGCCGCGCACCGGACGCGAAACTTCCCTCATGAGCACCCGCCTCCACATGGTGGAATTGGTGACTGGGACGGCCGCAGACCTTGGCGCTGTCGAGCAGGTGATGGCCAGCGCGTTCGATCCGCGGTTCGGAGAAGCGTGGACGCGCAGCCAGCTCCTTGGGATCCTCGGCATGCCGGGCGTGTGGCTGACGCTTGCGCGGGTCGACGGCGAGGCGGCTGGCTTTGCCCTTGCCCGCGCGATCGTGGACGAGGCTGAATTGCTGCTGCTGGCCACTGCGCCCACCTTCCGTCGCCAGGGCGTCGGCTCGGCGTTGGTACGCAGTATTCTCGCCGACGCTCGGGAGCGCGGCGCCGTCCGTGTCCACCTGGAGGTTCGCGCCGGCAACAATGCGGTGGAGCTCTATCGCGGCACCGGCTTCGCAAAATGTGGTGAGCGTCGGGGCTATTACCGGGGCAAGGGCGGCCAGGTGTATGACGCTCACAGCTACTCAATCGCGCTAAGCTGAGGTTGTTGCGAGTCGTTTACGCTTTTCGCAACAGGCTCTCGGCACTACATGGGCAACATGCCACGCAAGATCGATCTTGAAGCGCTCTGCCAGGAAAAGGGCTTGCGCATCACCGAACAGCGGCGGGTGATCGCCCGCGTTCTCTCCGAAGCCGATGACCATCCCGATGTGGAGAAGGTCTATGAGCGTGCTTCCGCCATCGACCCCGGCATTTCCATTGCCACCGTATATCGCACGGTGCGGCTGTTCGAAGAGGCCGGTATCCTCGACCGGCACGATTTCGGTGATGGTCGCGCCCGGTACGAACCCTCGCCGGAGGCGCACCACGATCACCTGATCGATGTGGAAACCGGCAAGGTGATTGAATTCGTCGATCCGGAGCTGGAGCTGCTGCAAAAGCAGATTGCGGAGCGTCTCGGCTTCCGCCTGGTCGATCACCGCATGGAGCTTTACGGTGTCAGCCTTGCTCGCAAGGATTGATCCGTCAGCGCTGCGGCACTGACCCGGTACGATATGAGCGGTGATGAAGGGGCTGGCCGAAAGGCACAGCCCCTTTCTCGTTCACGACGGCTGGAAGACGCCGCATGCGACACGGCCGCCGCTGTTCCCTGAAGGGTCGGTCTTCAGATCGTCCGGTCCGGCATGAACAATGAATGCGGCTCCGTCCGTGTCCAGCAATCCCGTCATGGTCGCGTTCGGAATGGTCGCTGCGACCGTGCCGCGGCCGCCTGAATCGATGATCAAATTGGGGATGTCGCCTTGGTGTGGGCCCTGCGGGTTCATCGTTCCGTGCTTCATGCTGGTCGGGTTCCAATGCCCACCTGCCGTTTCGAAGCCCGGCGCATCGCACCTGCCAGTCGTATGGATATGGGCGCCATGCGTACCCGCCGGCATATCTTTCACGTCCACCGTGATACGCAGGCCGCCCGACACTTCGGTGGCAGTCGCGCGTCCCACGTCGGCGCCCGCTGCGGTGCGCATCATCGCCACCGCGCTGGCACCGCCAGCGACCGGCGCGCCCGTTTCCAGCTTGCCTTCGTCGCAAGCTCCCAGCGCCAGCGCACAGGTCGCCACGCCAGCCGTCGCCAATAACCGAATCATACGTCGTCTCCCGTTTCGTATTCGAAACGGCAACCGCGCTTGCCGGTTCCGGGTCAAGCAGGCTTTGCCAGCATCAGCGCGGCCCGTGTGGTGCGGCAAACGATTTCGTCGCGCTGATTGATGCCAACATGCTCGAACGTCACGATCCCCTGCCCCGGCCGCGACGATGACGGGCGCAGGCCCTTCACTTCGGTTTCGACGCGGATGGTATCTCCCGCGAACACCGGATTGGGGAACACCGTCTCGCTCATCCCCAGATTGGCAACCGTCGTACCGAAGGTGGTGTCCTGCACGCTGAGCCCGATCACCAGCCCAAGGGTGAAGAGCGAATTCATCAGCGGCTTCCCGAACTCCGTCGTGGCGGCATACGCGTGGTCGATGTGCAGCGCCGCCGGATTATAGGTCAGCGCGGAAAAGAGCATGTTGTCCGCCTCGATGACGGTGCGGCGGATCTCATGAACAAATCGCTGCCCAATCGAGAATTCCTCGAACCACAGGCCAGCCATCAGTAGCGCCCCCGGCCGATCAGATCGACGAGACGGCGGCATTGCGCATGCTGGCGCGCAACACCCATGACGAGCAACAGGTTGAACAAGCTGATCTCCACAAGAAAGAACCACAACGGGCTGCCCGCCAGCATGCTGAGCCCCAGAATGATGGTGCGCGGATTGGCGCCAAGCATTCCCGGCAGCAGCAGGAACGACGGCCCCACTTCCCGCGCCAGTCGCGCGATCCGCTGGCGTTCCGCCTGATCGAACTCGGCGCTGGCGACCAGTGCGTTGATGCGGCTGGTCGCCCCGGTCAGGACGCCGGACACCGCCAGATACGCTCTGCCCAGCGCACCGCCGACACCTTTTGGCGCGCTGCGATCATGCTGAAGCCATGGCACGCCATAGGCCCACCATTGATAACTGCGCCGGGAGCTTTCGGCGAAGATGGACTGAGCGACGCGCGATAGCCCCGCGCCGATCACGATCAGCCAGGCGGCCGCACCGAATGCATCGTCAAGGACGCTGCCGAGCAGAACGTACAGCGCGACGTGCCCGCCATAATCGCAAAGGCCGTCGACCACTTCGCCATTGGCGCTTGCCCGTCCGGTCAGCCGGGCAAGGTCGCCGTCCGCACCATCCACGACATGCCACAACAGGTGGATCGCGAAGCCGGCGAGGATCGCCGCCGTGGTGCCGACGCGCGCGTAAAGGATCCCCGCCGCAATCACCATCAGCGCGCCGAAGACCGATACCATGTTGGGCGTCACCGGAGTCGGCACCAGCGCCCGCGCCAGCCGCTTGGCGGCGGGGTGATAAACCGTGCGGTTCAGAAAGCCTTGCAGCTCGCGCGGCTTTCCCGTCACTGTCGGCCCCACATCCATCGTCGTCACTTTTTGCGTCCCCTTGCGTTCCCCTTAGCAGCCGCACGGGTCGCTTGACAGAAGTCGCGCATCTGTCACGACGCTGCAAATCAATTGTCATGGCCAGGGCTTACCTCTGGTCCTTTGGGGTTTCACAGAATGGCGACGATCAAGGTGGCGGTTATCGGGATCGGCAACTGCGCATCCAGTCTGGTTCAGGGTAAATATCATTACGCCGCCAGCAACACCGCGCACGGCCTGATCCATGAGGAGATCGGCGGCTATCGCGTTTCGGATCTGGAATTCGTCGCCGCATTCGACGTCGATTCCCGCAAGGTCGGGCTCGATCTTGGCAAGGCGATCTTCGCGAAGCCGAATTGCACCAAGGTGTTCCACGCCGACGTGCCGGAAACCGGCACGGTCGTGCAGATGGGCGTGCGGCTGGACGGCGTCGCCCCGCACATGCTCACCGCGGCCAATGATCGCGGGTTCGAGATGGACGAGACGCGCGATGCCACCAAGGCGGAAATCGTGCAGGCGCTGAAGGATTCGGGCGCGGAGGTTCTCGTGAACTTCCTGCCCGTCGGCAGCCAGGAGGCGACCGAATTCTACATGGAATGCGCGCTTGAGGCGCGTGTCGGCGTGGTCAACTGCATGCCCGTGTTCATCGCCAGCCGGCCGGAATGGGAAAAGAAGTTCGCCGACGCCGGCCTGCCGATCATCGGGGATGACGTAAAGGCGCAGGTTGGCGCCACGATCGTCCACCGCGTTCTTTCGAACCTGTTCGCCCAGCGCGGCGTCACGGTGGATCACACCTATCAGCTGAACACCGGCGGCAACACCGACTTCATGAACATGCTCGATCGCAATCGGCTGTCGAGCAAGAAGGAGTCCAAGACTGAAGCGGTGCAGGCCGTCCTTTCCGAGCGTCTGGCCGACGAGAACATCCACGTCGGCCCGTCGGACTACATTCCGTGGCTGCACGACAACAAGCTGTGCTTCCTCCGCCTGGAGGGCAATCTGTTCGGCGACGTGCCGATGAACCTTGAGCTGCGTCTGTCGGTGGAAGACTCGCCGAACTCCGCCGCCGTGGTGGTGGACGCGATCCGCTGCGTGAAGGTCGGCCTGGAGCGCGGCGCCGCAGGGGCGCTCACCGGCCCGTCGGCTTTCTTCTGCAAGCACCCGCCCGAGCAGTTCACGGATGATATCGCCGCGCAGATGACGGACGATTTCATCCACGCGGACGCGCGGCTCGCCGCCGAGTAAGCAGGGACCGCATTGTCTTGAAAGCCCTGATCGTCGCAGCCGGCTTTGGCAGCCGGCTGCGCGAGGTTTCACCGTCAAAGCCTCTGACCAGTGTGGCGGGCATGCCGCTCATTGCCCGGGTGATCGCTGCTGCGCGTGAAGGCGGCGCCACCAGCTTTGTCGTGGTGACGGGGCATGAAAGCGCCCGGCTGACCAGCTTCCTCCACGCCCTTGATCCCGCGATCACCTGTGTGGTCACGCAGGACTGGGCATTGCCAAACGGCCATTCCGTCCTCACCGGCGCCGATGCGATCGGGCCGGAGCGCCACCTGCTGATGATGGCGGATCACCTGTTCGACCCGGCAATCGTCGCACGCATGATCGCGGCGCCGCTGGCTCCGCTGGCGCTGGCGGTCGACCGGCGGCTCGACAATCGGCTGGTGGATCTGGATGACGTCACCCGCGTCCGCACCAGCGGCGATCGCATCGTCGCCATCGGAAAGCATCTGGCGGACTATGACGCGTTCGACTGCGGCGTCTTCACCGTGGACGGCCGCTTCCACGCCGCCCTCCGGCACGTGATCGCCACCGGCGGAACCGGCTCGATCTCTGCCGGGGTTGAGGCACTTGCCGATGCCGGCGGGGCTGTCGCCGTCGACATTGGTGACACCTGGTGGCTCGACGTGGACGACGCCCGTGCGCTCGCCCAGGCGGAGGCCGCGATGCAAGGTGCTCAGCCGGACGTTCGGCGGACCGCGCTCACCGCCTGAAAACAGATCGCAACAGCAACCTGCACTCCCCTCGCCGGTTCTCCCGAGCATAGCGAGGAGCGCCACCATGTCCGAACCGCAGATCTATCGCGACCTGAAGGCCGATCACGACAAGCAGCGCGCGATGCTGAAACAATTGTCCGAACAGTCTGGCGACACGTCGGAGCGCCGCACCCTGTTTGAAACATTCCGCCTTGAATTGCAGAGCCATGCCGCTGCCGAGGAGGAGTCGCTCTATGCCGTGATGCTTGGCAACCCGGATCTGCGCGATGACGCGCGGCATTCCGTCTCCGAGCATAAGGAGGTCGACGACCTGCTCGGCGAGATGATGGATCTCCCTTTCGGGTCTGGTGAGTGGGAGGAGCGTTTCGCCCATATGCGGCACCGCTACGAACATCACATCGACGAGGAAGAGGAGGAGATGTTCCCCGCCGCGGACAAGGAACTGGATGACGCCACCGAGCAGGAGATGGCGGCCACCTACGAGGAGCGCAAACCCGCCGAGCTGGAGATCGCCCGCGATAATCCGCCGGGTAGCGACGAGCGCGACTGAACGGTCGCCACGCCACCATGCGGCTCGTCACGCTTTCCGAACCGGATGATTTCGAAACATGGCGCGATGCAGCGCGCGGGCTGATCGGCGCCAGCGTTCCGCCCGATGATGTGGTGTGGCAGGTCGGCGATCAGCCAGCCGATCTGTTCGCCACCACCGCCACGCCGCGCCATGATCCGGTCGACGCCGGCTTCAAGGTACCACGATCGTTCCTCGACCTCGCGCGGAACGCGATCCTGCATCGCGATCCGGAGCGGTTCTCCCTCCTGTATACGCTGCTCGCACGGCTACGGCGCCAGCCCGGCCTGATCGAGGATCACGCCGATCCCCTGGTCCGCCGCCTGGAGGGGCTTGCCAAGCATGTCCGGCGAGACATTCACAAGATGCGCGCCTTTCTCCGCTTCCGGGAGGTGCAGGAGGGCGATGTCAGCCGCTATGTCGCCTGGTTCGAGCCGGAGCATCATATCGTCCGCGCCAATGCGGCCTTTTTCGTCAACCGCTTCGCCAGCATGCGCTGGTCGATCCTCACCCCTGAGGTATCGCTTCACTGGGACGGCAGCACGCTCAGCGAAGGCCCAGGCGCCACCAAGGCGGATGCGCCGGAGGGTGATCCGACGGAGGAGGTTTGGAAAACATACTACGCCTCCATCTTCAATCCGGCGCGGGTGAAGGTCGGCGCGATGCTGAAGGAAATGCCGCGCAAATACTGGAAAAACATGCCGGAGACCGCGTTGGTGCCGGAATTGCTGGCAACGGCCCAGGCACGGGAGAGCGGGATGATCGCCAAGGCACGGGTTGCGCCGGGCGGAAACAGCGAGATCGCCTGGCAGGCGCTTCGGGATGAGGCAATGAGCTGCACCCGCTGTCACCTCTACAAGCATGCGACCCAGACCGTATTCGGCGAAGGCCCCGTCTCCGCCAGCATCATGTTTGTGGGCGAGCAGCCCGGCGATCAGGAAGACCTGTCAGGTCACCCCTTTGTCGGCCCGGCTGGGCAATTGTTCGATCGCGCCTTGAACGAGGCCGGCATAGATCGCTCTCAGACCTATGTCACCAATGCCGTGAAGCATTTCAAGTTCGAGCCGCGCGGCAAGCGGCGGATCCACGCCAAGCCGGACGGGGGCGAGATCGAAGCCTGTCGCTGGTGGATCGAGCAGGAACAGATGCTGGTCCGTCCCAAAGTCACCGTCGCGCTGGGAGCGACCGCCGCACGCTCGCTGTTCGGCAAGGTCATGACGATCAGCCGCGAGCGCGGCCAAGCCAAGCGGCTGCCCGGCGACGCCGGCGAGGCGTGGATCACGGTCCACCCAAGCTATCTGCTGCGCCTCCCCGACGAAGCAGCACGCACGAGCGAATTCTCCCGCTTTGTCGAAGATCTGCGTCTGGCCAAGGCTGCGGCGGCATGACTGCCGATCTCAAGAGTTGCAGTGCTAGGTCTGTGGCGCCTTTCCAGCCATGGCCGGAGACTTTCGCGAGAACCGATAAGTCGCCGCACAAGCTGCGTCACCGCGGCCTTTCTGAGAGCACCTTGGCGCCCCGCCGCAGGCTGCATCTTTCCGGCCCTGTGCGGGACCGCTGCGACTCCCCCACACGCTTCGTCATCCCGGCCTTGCGCCGGGATCTAATGCTCCACGAACGCAACAGCTTGAGGTTTGCGGCTTGGTAAATCTCGAGATGTGCCCGGCATGACGAGGGAATTTCACAGAGCTCTCGCCTTGGGCCGGGATCTCCGGGCGGGCGAACTCGCCAGCTCGGACTACCAGTTCCACACCGCAGCGGCACCCTCTCTCACAGAGCCCACCTCCGCCGGGAAGAAGGATCAACCCGAGTCGATCACCATCGCACGTCGCATCAGCAATCCAGCTCAGCCAACGGCGGCGACGCTCAGCGTAATCCCAACATCTTGTGCGTCTGCAGCGACAGCCGCCAGCGCGGCCGCTCCATCACCAGCGCCATCGCCGCATCCTGATTGGCCGCGGCGTTTGGATCATCCAGCGGCTGGATCAGGAAGTGGCGGAAATCCCAGCCCTCCATCGCGACCACGTCGCTGCCCGGCTGCGGCCACACCAGTTTCAGCTCGTCTCCGGCACGCTGCACCGTCTCGCTCCCAGCCTTGGGGCTGATACACACCCAGTCGATGCGCGGATGAACCGGCAGCGTGCCGTTGCTCTCGATGGCGATGAAAAAGCCGGCATCGTGCAGCGCGTCGATGATCGCATCGTCCACCTGCAACATCGGCTCCCCACCGGTCAGCACGACGAAACGATCCGTCTCGCCGCCGTCCCACATTTGGACCACCGCTTCGGCCAGCGCTGCCGCGTCAGCAAATCGCCCACCGCCAAGCCCATCCATGCCGACGAACTCGGTGTCGCAGAACCGGCAGATGGCGCTTGCCCGATCCTGCTCCCGGCCGGACCACAGATTGCACCCGGCGAAGCGCACGAACACGGCGCGCCGCCCTGCCTGAACGCCCTCACCCTGCAGCGTCAGGAACATTTCTTTGACGGCGTAGCTCATGTCAGGGCGCCTGCGGGGTCACCGCATAGACCGTCGGGTCGGGGATCCCGGCATCCGCGAAGCCTTTGTGGCGAAGCCTGCAGCTGTCGCACAATCCGCAATGCGTGCCGGCCGGCGTCGGATCGTAGCACGACCAGCTCAGCCCCAGATCGAGGCCCAGCCGGTTGCCTTCGCGCACGATATCCGCCTTGGTCATATGCTGCAGCGGCGCGTGGATGCGGAAAGCCTCGCCTTCCACGCCGGCTTTGGTGGCGAGTTCCGCCAGGCGCTCGAACCCAGCGATGAACTCCGGGCGGCAATCGGGGTATCCTGAATAATCGAGCGCATTGACGCCGATGAAGAGCGAGCGGGCGCCCGCCGCCTCCGCCCAGGCCAGCGCCAGGCTGAGAAACACCGTGTTGCGCGCCGGAACGTAGGTGACCGGCACGCCTGCGCCGACACCGTCCTTGGGCACGTCGATATCGGCCGTCAGCGCCGACCCGCCGAAAGCTGAAAGATCGATCGGAAGAATGACGTGGCGCACGGCGCCCAGTGCGCTGGCGATCCGGCGTGCGGCCGCCAGTTCCACGTGATGGCGCTGGTTGTAGTCGACCGAAAGAGCGAAGACGCGATATCCGGCCTCACGCGCAAGCGCGGCCGAGATCATCGAGTCGAGGCCGCCCGAAACGAGGACGACGGCAGAAGGTTGATCGCTGGACATGATCGCGCGCCCGCTAGGCGCATCGGCCGCCGGATGCAAGGAACTGGGCAAAGAAAATGGCCGTTCGCATCACCGAACGGCCAAGGTCGCCCTGGCTAGAGGGCAGAAGAACTAGGGAGAGAAGTGCTCGGCTAGAAGCACGCACTGTTTCTACCCTCGCGAAGGTAAAGAACAGGTGAATGCGACGAACGCGCGCCCGCCCGCTCCCGCGCTGACGCACGCCGCTTCACAGCCAGCGGCTATTCACTTCACGAGCAGTCACCGCGGAGGCTCCGCTGGCCCCCGGCCCGAGGAACGAACCGCTCAAAACCGGTCGGCACCCAGGAGCAGCAATTTGCACCATCTCGAACGGCGCCGTTGACGCGCTCCACATCCGCCCCGTGCGCAACAACGACCCCGTCCATCAGGGCAAGCCCTCGATAGCCCGCCTACCCCACCTCGCGAGGCCACGGCAGCGGCCCGACATGCCCGCAACCGGAACGAGCATCGCTGGCCTACCCGCCGTCACCCACCGGCGGGTGCTCGTTCATCTCGCGCAATCACCAGCGCAGGGAATGGTGGGCCAACAGGTCGGTCGCAGCGCGACGCCAGCAATCAACCCTGAAGAGCACAGCCCCGATCACGCCGAACGCACATGTCGATCAGTCCAGTCCCGTCGCCGCCGCGCCGGCCCATCTCACGCAATCACGGCACCGGGGTTGGCGGCGCAACCACCAAGTCGCGGCACGACGCCAGCAATCAACCCCGAAAAGCGCCGCAGTGACCACGTCGGTCACGCGTGTCGATCAGTCCAGCCCCGTCACCGCGCCGGGTGCGCCTGTTAGGTCAGATCACGACAAGCAAACCAGGCCCGTTGATGGGCGCCCCGGCTGATCAGCGGCCAGCGATCTCGGTGCCGCCCAGGCTGTCCAGTCCGCGCTGTGCGACGATGTGGGACGAGGATACATTCCCATCCGGCAGCGCCATATCGACCGCGACACTGTTCAGCGCGTTGCGGTACAGGGCCGCGGCCTCCGCCTTGCGCCCGGTGCGCGCGTAAACCGCCGCGAGATTGATCATCAGCTCTGGCCGGCGTGGGAAAATGCGCCGCTCGACGAGCAGCTCCTCTTCCGCCTTCTGGTAATCGCCCGTGGCAATCGCCTGATAGCCGGTGCGGTCGCTAGCGAGGGCGGGGGCGGCGAGGCCTGCTGCCAGGCCGAGAAAAAGCAGGGTGCGCAACGTCCGTCTCCTACGTTACAGCTACGCTTCACTTGCGTTACTGTTCTGTGACACTGGTATGACACCGACTGTCACATGGCGCAACGGGAACTTGGCAGGACTTGTAAGAGATCGGCCACATTTTCGAGGCGGTGCCGATCGCACCCGGCGAGCGACAGGCACAAAAAAAGGGCGGCCCTTGCGGACCGCCCGTCATGCTTCCAATCGCCTGCGCGATCAGAATTCGCGGTAATATTGCTCGTTGCCGATGAAACCCAGCTTGGTCACGTTGGACCGGCGGATCACCGCAAGAGTCTGGTCGACCACGTCGTAGCGAACCTGCGGGTCGGGCTGGAAGTGCAGCTCCGGTTCCGGGTTCATGGCCGCCGCCACGTCGAGATACTGGCGCAGGCGCACCGCATCCACGGGGACGCCATTCCAGCTGGTCGTGCCATCCACGCCGATGGTGATCTTGTTCTTCTGCGGATCAACCGGGGACTTCGGCGCGTCCGGGTTGTTGACCGGCAGATCGACCTTCACCGCGTGAGTCTGGATCGGAATGGTGATGATGAACATGATGAGGAGAACGAGCATGACGTCGATCAACGGCGTCGTGTTCATCTCCATCATCGGCTCGCCATCGTCCTTGCCGCCACTCATTGCCATATCGATTACTCCTGGTGGCTTTGCTTACAGACGCTCGACGCCAGAGCCCGGCGGCGGTTCGGAAATGAAGCCGACGCGCGCGAAGCCTGCCATCTGCATGTTGTAGATCGCGCCTGCCACGCACTTCCAAGGCACGTTCACGTCACCGCGAACATGAGCTTCCGGAAGCTCGAGCCCCGGAGCGTTCGGGCCGCCCTGACGCTCGATCTCGGCCTTCAGCTTGGCCACTGCACGGTCGAGCAGCTCCTCGTGCGTCACCGCCGTCATGCCCCAGTAAACGGCGCAGGCGCCGTCCGGCTTGGTCGTGATCGAGAGGGAAACGTTCTCGGGCTTGGTGGTGGTCGGGTCGAAGCGCACGCTTGGCAGCTTCACCGGAACCGATTGGATCACGACCGGCACCGCGATCAGGAAGATGATGAGGAGCACCAGCATGACGTCCACGAGAGGCGTCGTGTTGATGTCCGACATCGGGGTTTCTGCGGCGGAGTCTCCACCAACGCTCATCGCCATAAGTCAGGCTATCCTATGTCTTCGTTCCCGCCGGTGATCCGGCCGGGAAAGGTAGCGGGGCTGCCGGTGCGGCAGCCCCGTTTTCCCCATTACGAGCGGGTCTGCACGCCACCGGCCTGACCGGCCGTGGTGGTGGCAGCCGGCTTGGCAGCAACCGGCTTTGCCGCACCGGCGACGGTCGGACGAACCGCACCGTTCGACGCCAGGTAGCCGAGCACGTCGTTCGAGAAGGCCGACAGGTCTTCCGCGATCGACTTGTTGCGACGCTGCAGCCAGTTGTAGCCGAGCACCGCCGGAACGGCGACGGCGAGACCCAGAGCGGTCATGATGAGCGCCTCACCGACCGGACCGGCGACCGCGTCGATCGACGCCTGGCCAGCCGCACCGATCTTGATGAGCGCGCGGTAGATGCCGATAACCGTACCGAACAGGCCGATGAACGGCGCCGTCGCACCCACGGTGGCGAGGAACGCGAGGCCCGTGCCGAGCTTCGAGTTGATCATCGCTTCCGAGCGCGCCAGCGAGCCGTGCAGCCAGTCATGCGCTTCGACCGGATCGGTCAGCTTCGAGTGCTGCTCCTGCGCCTGCAGGCCGTCGTCGACGATCTGCTTGTAGGCCGAGTTCTTCTCCAGCTTCGCCGAACCCTCGCGCAGCGAGTTCGTCTGCCAGAACGAGCCGCGGACGCGCTTCGCCTGGTTGATGATCTTCTGCTGCTCGAAGAGCTTGGTGAACATGATGTAGAACGAGACGACCGACATCAGCACGAGGATGCCGAACACAGTCTGGGCGATGATGCCGCCCTGCTCGAGCGCGGCGGCCAGGCCGTACGGGTTTTCGCCTTCGGCAGCTGCCGGCGCTGCGGCGGCAGCGGCGAGGATGGTGGTGATCATTCGATGTGTTTCCCTCTGAAAAGCGCGATTCTGTTAAGCCTGGATCAGTCCCGGGGCAGCTTCCACACGACGCGGCGCGTCTGCGTGGTTGCGATCGGGTTGCCTGCTGCGTCCGACGCCGGCGTGTAGCGGGCACGGCGCTGCAGCGCACGGCAAGCTGCCTGATCAAGCGCATTGGAGCCGCTCGACTGAGTCGTGACGCAATTCTCCACGCGACCCTGGGCATTGATTGTCCACTTGATCACGGTCGTGCCTTCTTCCTCGGCACGGATCGAGCTCGGCGGATAATCGTCGGTCGTGATCCAGTCCGCAGGATTGCCCTTTGCACCCGCAGCCTTGCTGACGACCGGCGGCGCCGGCGGAGCAGGAGGCGGAGGCGCAGGCGGCGCAACCGGCGTCGGCACGTAGACCGGCGGCGGCGTAGGCACGGTGGCGATCGTCACCGGAGCCGACGGCGCGGACACGATGGGCGGCGACGCCACAACGGGCGGCGGCGTCATCGGAACGTCAGGCGGCGGTGGTGGCGGCTCGTCCGGCGGCGGGGGCGGTGGTTCCTCAACGTCGAACGTATTCAGCTTCTCCGACACCTTTTTCACGTACTGGAACGCGAGGCCGGTGACGAAGGCGTAGCCGAGAGCAGCATGGATGAGCGCCACGATCACAATCGCGACGATCTTGCTCCCGCTCATCTTCTGGTCAGAGTAGGCCATTCAGCAAAAGCACTCCCTAATCCCTATGGCCCGAAGGGGCCGGGCGGCCTGCCGCGGCCCCCGCATGGGCGGAGTGGGCGTGCCGGTCCGTTGGCAAGGGCTAAACGGAACCCTTGCACAGCGCGACTCCTAACTTGCGCCTTAACGACACGCAAACGCTTTGTCGGACGCAACAAACGTACAATCGTCCTAAAGGAGATTTATTTCTGTATCAGCACGGCGCGATCGGATAACCGAAAGGCATGGCCTTTCGTACAATTCGTAACTCTGCGCTCGTCTGCGCGCTGATCACCGTTTCACCTGCAGCCATCCATGCGCAGCAGCCCGCGCCGGGCACCATCGCAGCGCCGGCGCCATCCTATGTAGAGATGGTCGATCTGGTGATCGACGCTCCCTTGGTGGTAGATGCCACAATTGCCAGCACCACCCGCATCAAGGGGGCGGACGCCGCGAATGTTCCGCCCGGATTCGTCCGTTATTATGTGGAAGCGGACGTCACCGCCCTGATCCGCGGCCCGCGGGCCATTCCGCCGCGCATCGGCTATGTTCTGGATGCGCCGCTCGGTCCGGGCGGCCGGCAGCCCCGCTACAAGAAGGCCCGGGTCCTCCTGTTCGCACGGTCTGTCGCCGGCAGTGCCAATCAGGTGCAGCTGGTCGGCCCCGAGGCGCAGCGCGGCTGGTCTCCGGAACTTGACGCCCTCACCCGCCGCATTGCCGGCGAGATACTGGCCGGGGATGCACCCCCTATCGTCACCGGAGTAGGCAATGCCTTTCACGTCCCGGGGTCGCTTCCCGGGGAGGGCGAGACCCAGGTGTTCCTGACCACCACGGACAATCGGCCGGTATCGCTCAGCATTCTGCGGCGCCCGGGCGAACAGCCGCGCTGGGCGGTCGCCCTGTCCGAGATCGTCGACGATTCCGCCGGGCCGCCGCCGCGCGACACGCTGCTGTGGTATCGCCTCGCGTGCAGCCTGCCACGGCAGTTGCCGGCCCGCAGCACCCAGGCGATGGAGCCGGCCGATGCCGCCGTCGCGCAGGAGGATTATCGCTTCGTGCTGGAGCAGCTCGGCCCGTGCCGGCGGGCCGAGCTGCTCCAGCACGAAGCGATAATC
>NZ_LSKH01000261.1:0-509 GCF_001557395.1 Sphingomonas sp. CCH5-D11
CTCTATTCGCGCGGCAATTGGCGGGCGCCGTTCCGCTACAACGCCTGGCGACCGGGCGTGCGGATCGCGCCGGTCTATTTCGGCCAGCGTTACTGGATCAATGATCCGTGGCGTTACCGCCTGCCGCCGGCCCGTGCGAACGCGCGCTGGGTTCGCCATTACAACGACGTGATCCTGGTTGATTACCGCCGCGGCATCGTCCTCGACGTGATGCGCAACTTTTACTGGTAAGCGGGAAAAGAAGCGGGCCGGGTGAGTGATCACCCGGCCCGTTTTCGTGCCGACCAGAGCGGCCGCGCCGCAGCTACGCCGGACGCGGCCGGTGCCTGGCTTGGGATCCGGCACTAGTCCCGAAAGGGGGGTGGGACTGGAATCGCGAACGCGCATGTCCAGATTTGGTTCGGCCGCTTGCACCGAAATGGGCCAGGCCGAAAAAATATAGTTAACTGGCCCTTGTGCCGCCCCTTGCAATGGGGAAGATTTGCCCTGCCAGGTCGGGGGGCTGGGGC
>NZ_LSKH01000262.1:0-15662 GCF_001557395.1 Sphingomonas sp. CCH5-D11
CGACGAGGCGACCGACGTCGTCAGCCGCGCGATCGGCGCGCTCGCCGCGGCACACGCCGATATCGGCACCGCCCTGACCGACAAGATCGGCCGATGATCGGCAGGCCCGGTCCGCGTCCCGCACGATCCACCGTCCGCGTGAAGACGCGGTCGGTGAGGGGCGCTCATCGCGCCCTGCCCGGCCGAAGGGCCGGGGAGGGGAGGAGGATTGAAGATCGGTGTCGAGGACATCGGGTCCAGCACGACATCAGGAGACGTTACGATGAACATCGGTCAGATCAAGCAGAACGACGCGGGCATTTTCATGGGCCGCATTTCCACACTCGCCGTCGCGATGACGATCGCACTGAAGCCCGTCCAGTCGTCCAACCCGCGCGCGCCGCGCTACGAGATCCACGCGCTCACCCCGGGCCGGACGTGGGTGCAGGTCGGGGCGTTCTTCGAACTCACCTCGAACAACACCGGCGAGGCGTTCCTGAACGGCCGCATCGACGATCCGTCGCTCGCCGCGCCGCTGCAGGTCTCGGCCTTCCGCCAGGACGACGGCTCGTACAACGTCGTGTGGCAGCGCGCCCAGAAGCGCCGCGATGTCGGTGCCGCGCTCGGGGTCAAGGCGGACGATGGCGAACCCGCGCTGCCTTTCACCGCCGATGGCCGTGACGTGGCGACCTCGGGCGCAGGCGATGACACCGGAGACGGGCTGGGTGCCAGCACCGCGCCGGTCGACGAGAGGGTCTGACCGGCATCGGGCGGCGCTGACGCGTCGCCCGTATCGCCACCTCGACGGGGATCGCTTCATCGCCGAAGCGGTCCCTGTTGCCGTTAGTGCCTGTTGCAGCCGCGCGGTCCGTGGTGTACGGATTATCTTCCGTTTTACGGAAGATACGGATTCCCATGTAACAGAAAGATGGCCGTTACAACATTGGCAGGACCAGATGAGGGTCCCATCCTGGACGGACGCAGGGCTTAATCGATCCCCGGCCGCGTAACGAAAGATGAGGGAAACCATGACCCCTACAATCGAAAAGGCCAGATCGACCGACGTGTCGAAGCGGTTCGGCTTCTATTACGACGAGGCGATGACGCATCCGATCGCGATCGAGCGCAACGGCGCTGCCCGCGTGGTCATGCTACCCGCCTCCGAGTTCGAACGCTTGTCCCGCCTCGATCACCTCGCGCTCTCGCCGCAGGAGTTGAGCGATGAAGCCATCCACGCCATCAGGACCGCGACGCCCAGCGCCGGGTCCGTCCAGAACGATCAGTACGTCGATTGAACCGCAAGCCGGTGACCTGATCTGGTATTTCTACCTCTGGCGGCATGAACATAACCGGGGCGACGAGGACGGCTCGAAACTCCGCCCCTGCATGGTGGTTGGCAGCTATCGCTCAGCCGGAAGGCTCCGTGTCCTGATGGTGCCACTGACGACGCGCGATTATTCACCGGCTGCATCCGTCCCTCTGCCGCCGCGATTCATTGAGGCCTTCGGCCTCGATGACCGATCACGCATCGTGTGGGACGACGTGAACGATTTCGCATGGGTCGGACCCGACGTTCGCGCCGGTAACGACGGTAGCACCATCATCGCCGAGGTGCCGAGCCGCATCGTACAACGTGTCGCGGCGCTGATCGTCGAGCATCGGATCACCCCCACCCGGCGAACCGAGTAGGCGATCGATCCTCGCCAACCCGAAGGACGACGCCCGCAGACGCCGCCCGATTCGCTGACCGGACGGATAGATCATCACAATCGGCGATGATCTCGCAGCCGGGCGGCGCGTAAAGCCGTCGCTGTCCTGCCAGCGGGTATCGGCAGGCGTTTAACCCCGATGGCGATGAGGACGCCCAGGTCCGATGCGGTTGCCGGCGATCGCCCTGGCGAGGGTCGGCCGTCGGGCGACCTTGCGGCATCCGGTCTCCTTGCCGGTGCGTCGTCGCCCGGGCGCGGCCGTCCTTGTCGAGCTTCGGAGCGGCACCACGTCGGTCAGCGAGCGACGCTGGCGGCACGCCTGCCTTCGCGCCGGGTCGTTCGGGGGTACGGGTCAGGCGACCGACATGAGCGGTTCACGAGGTTTGTCCATGGCAATGCCTGCGGGAACCTTGGGCTGATCGACGGCCCATCCGCCGTTTCGTGTCACCTGCGCCGCGCCCCGGGGCCTCGCAACCCCTTTGGCAGGGCCGTGTTGCCGCGCTTCGCGCGGCTGCCCGCACCACCCCTGCAAAAGGGGTTCCCCTCCGGTCGACCAGGCCCGCCGCCTGCGCGCCGGCCCAGCTCGCCCTCCGGTGCGACGCCCCGAACCGCGACGCCCTTCAGGTGACACCGGCGGACGGACCGCCGACCAACCCAAGGAGGCAATGCCATGAACAACGTGAACCTCGTCGGCCGCCTGACCCGCACCCCCGAACTGCGCGAAGTCAATCGCGCCACCAGCGTCGCGACCATCTTCGTGGCGACCGATCGCCCGAAGCTCAACAAGGACGGCCACACCTACAAAGGCGACGACGGCTTCACCGTCAAGGAGACCGAATACCACAAGGTCACCTGCTTCAACGGCCTCGCCAAGGCGATCGCCGGCAACCGCAAGAAGGGCGACCTCATCGCCATCGAGGGACGCCTGCACTACACCCGCTGGCAGGACAGCGACGGCAACGACCGCTACGGCTGCGAGATCATCGCCGATCGCGCCGAGTTCTACTGACCGGCCAGCGAACCGGGCGGCGCCTGCGGGCGTCGCCCTTCGCGCATGCTTCATCATCGCCCGCGCAGGACGCCTCGCCCACGGTGCTTCGCACCGCGGCCTTGCGCCAGCGCGCGCTCACCTGAAAGGTCCGGCACCATGACCGTCCAGCGCGACATGTTCGACGGCGACCCGTTCGCGCCCGAGCCGATACCTGCGGCACCGGACCCGGTCGCTCGGGTCGACGAGCCGGCACCCGCCGGCGGCGACCACGACGGCAATGCCGTCGCGCTCGCCCCGCTGGCGGTGCCGTGCGGCTTCCGCAACCGTCGCAATGAACCCTGCCGGCGTCTCGCCGAGCGACCCATCCTGATGAACGGCCAGCCCTTCGTCCATCGTGGTCACCAGCTGCTCCAGTGTCCGCGTTCCTGCTGGCTAGACGATGACAGCGCGGTCGAGCCGGAAATCACCGACCCGCACGGCGATGACGCCGATGCCAACCGCGACCCGGATGATCCGGGAATCCAGGAAATGCCGGATTATGATATCGGGGATGACGGCGGTCAGTATGATTGGGACTGATCCTGCTGTGCTGCTGTGCTGCTGTGCCTGCTGTGATGGCTGCGAGAGCGTCGTAGGAGAGCAGGGCGGGGCGTCCCGCCTTGTGGGCGGGACCGGGCTCTATTCGGCCCTGGCGGGCCTCACGGAGCCCCCTGGCGGGGTCTCCGCCCTGCGGGTGACGATCCCTATGCCGGCGCCGGGCGTCCTGCGCGCGGGCGACGGCAGCTGGTTCGCCCTCTCGGGCTCACTGGCGCTGCCTCTACGGCGCTGCGCCGTGCCGGCGCATCACCGCCGCCCGTGCTCGGTCCGACCCGGCGTGCCCACCACAACATAATATTTTCTCTCTCTGTGATGAGGAAGTCTGGCATGCGGGGTTGGCGGGCCGTCAAGGACGCGCGGTCCCCCCAATTTTCACGCACCCTTCCGTCTCCGCTTCGCTCCGCCTCCAGGGCACGAGAAAATCGGCTCCCCCGCGCGCGAGCGTTAACCGGGGTCCGCGACCCTGCGGGCCGCGGCTTCCCGGTTAACGTCCCTGACCGCCCTGACCGCCGCATGCCGGATGAGATTCCTCACCGAGAGAAGGTGAGATTTTCAACTCATGGAGGCTATCATGACCAAGTACAGCAACTTCAACGACATGGGCCGCGCGATCAACGAGCGCCGCGCCGACGAGCACACCACCGAGACCTATCAGGGGGCGTTCATCGAGGCGAGCGAGATGGCGAAGCTTTCCATCGTCAGCGAAGCCGAGAAGCTGGACATGCCCGACCCGGAGCAGGCCGCACACGCCGTCGAGCAGATGCTGGCGACGATGTTCGACGTGTTCCGCGACACTCGCATGGAGGAGTTCGCCGCCGACCTCGCATGGGGCTTCGTCAACAGCTTCCACATGGTGGCCAAGCGCATCGAGGGCCGTGAGGATGACGCCGCCAAGAAACTTGGCGACCTGGTGCGCAGCTACGACCCCTCGGAGATCTACGCGGTGGAGCTCGAAGAGACCCAGCTGCTCTGCCAGACCCTCGAGAATTGCGCCGAGGCGATGCGCTGCATGCGGGACCACGCCGGGAACGTGTATCGCGTCGAGACCGGACGGCCCTTCTCGACCGTCCGCGGCAGCAGGGTGTCGTCCAAGCTGACCGCCTCGATGATCGACGGTGCCGACTATCTGGCGGCACGCGCGGCAAAGCGTCGGGACGAGCACAACCCGAGCGGCCCGATTGTCGCCTTCTCGGGCGGCATGGAATGGCACGACCACGAGCAGCTCTTCGAACGCCTCGACCAGATCAAGCGTCGCATCCCGTCGATGGTCCTGATGACCACCGCCATGAACAAGGGTGCCGACGCCATCGCAGCGTCGTGGGCGGCCTCGCGCGAGGTCAAGCTGGTGCGCATGTTCCTCGACAAGCGCCACGGCAACCGGGGCGGGTTCCTCCGCAACGACCGCATCGCCTCGCTGCGTCCCGTCGAAGCGATCGTCTGCGAAGGATCGGGCGTCCAGATCGACTTCGCTCGCAAGTTGCGTACCGCCGGCGTACCGCTCCACGTCTTCCGCAAGGACGGACAGGCACCGGTGCAGCCGAGCCAGCGCAGCCGCCGCGCCTGACGCACCCACGGAAGGGCTCCGGGCAACCGGAGTCCTTCCCCTTTTTTACGTCGCCCTGGGCGGCGCTCCGGGGCATCGAGCCCCATCGCGCCGCGTGGGACTGACCTATCGGTCGATCACGCCACGTTGCCCGCTCGGCACGGCTCGCTCGCGGCAGGGCAATGCCGTCGCATTGCCACTGCCAGCTACGCCTCGCCGGTGCCGGGGTCGATACCGACACCCGTCGCATCGCCTCGCTCGCTTTGCGGTCATCGCTGAATGCGATGACCAGCGCGCTACGCCTCGGCCGATACGACTGGCGATCGTCGTTGAACACCAATCGGCACGCCTCGCTTGCTTCACGGCGATCCCTTCGGATCGCCGGTTCGCTACGCATCGCCGTGCCGATCGCGTTGGCTTATCGACCGCGCCGTCTCGCTCGCATCGCGGCCACGCCTGCGCGTGTCACGCTCGCTACGCATCGACCGGCGCGGTTCAACCGGCGTCACGCTTGCGGCATCAGCACGGCTCGCTGGCGGGCGCGGCGATGCCGTCGCATCGCCTGCACTGCCGCTGCGCATCGCGCCGTGCCGATCGCACCCATTGATCGGCCACGCCGTCTCGCTCGCATCGCGGCCACGCCTGCGCATGTCGCGCTCGCTACGCATCGACCGGCGCGTCTCACCCGGCATGTCGCTTGCCGCATCGGCACGGCTCGCTGGCGGGCGCGGCGATGCCGTCGCATCGCCTGCGCTGCCGCTGCGCATCGCACCGTGCCGATGCCATCGCGCAGGAGCTGACCGGCACGGCTCGCTCGCTTCACGGCGATCCCTTCGGATCGCCGGTTCGCTACGCATCGCGGTGGCGATCGCGCTAGCTTATCGACCGCGCCCGTCTCGCTCGCATCGCGGCCACGCCTCCGCGTGTCGCGCTCGCTACGCATCGACCGGCGCGGTCCGACCGAAGCCCGGCTCGCTCGCGGTGCCGCAATGCCTGCGCATTGCGAGCACCAGCTACGCATCGCTCGGGCACCCGGTCCTGCGGACCGACCCCGTGGCAGGATGATCGACCATGCCGATCCTGACGGATCGGAAGGGGGAGGGGAACCGGAGATGATGGTTCCAATGGGAGACAGACCATGTCGATCACCTTCTTCCTCAGCGTCGATCGCAAAGCCGACGCCGCGCCCGCCGTCATCACCGCCCGCCAGCTTGCCGCGTTCCGCGCCTTCGCCCGCGAACGTGGCCAGCTGCTCGAAGACGAGGATGATGACCCGCTCGTGTCGTGCTCGTTCGAAGCTCGCGTCTGCCCCTGGTCGCTCGCGTCGATCTGCGCGATCTTCGATCACGATGTGGGTGTCATCGCCGTGGTCGAGGAAGCCCAGTTCCGTGGCCTCAACGTGCGCTTCTGGCACGATGACGCGACCCGCACGATCACGATGCGCGTCGCCAGCACCCCGGACGGCGCAGCGGAGATCAATCTCGCGAACGGCAACGCCTTCCACGTCCTCGACGCGCTACGACTTTCGGACGATAATTGCGGCAGCATGCCCATCGGGCAACTACGCGAAACACTCGGCCAGCCCTATGTTCGCCGCGACCTTGGTCGCCTCGATGGTCGTTACCTCGAACGCTTCGACACCCTCGCTGCTCAGGCCGACACCAGTGAAGGGATACGCATGGTCTGGGGATAGCCTCCCTCCAGTCGCCATCGCGTCGGGGAGCATCGGGCTTCGCCTCGATGCTCCCCATTCTTATGCCTGAATGGACCGAAGCTTCGCCAACTCGGCCCAAGCATTGAAAAGGGGAGCGCCTAACGGCAGCTCCCCTTCTATTTGCATGATGGGCTTGAGCCCGCTTTCGCGCTGACCCGCTTACGCGGTCAGGCGCTTCACGGTCTCGGCGATCCCGAGTTTCTTGATCGCTCCAATGATCGCGCTGAACTGGGCAGGATCGGCCTTCATCAACCCCGACCGTTCCACCTCCTTCAGCAGCTCCGAACGCTCACGATCGGCCAGTTGCTTGCGGCGTTCGTTGAGCCGCTGTTCGTCCGCCTCAAGCTGTGCCCGTTCCTGCTCGATACTCCGTGCCATATGACCTGCCTTTTCTGATCGTGGATCGGCCTCCATTTCCCACGATGCCAGCACCGCTCCACCGGCACAATAGCGACACTCATAATCGCTCGCTGGTCCGGCTTTACCGGACCAGCATGAGGCGACGGACACTGCCCTTCGGCCAGGTCCGTCGTGGGGCGGGATTGCTCCGCCCAATACCCTTCGGTCCAGTCCGGTGGTCGCCTGCCTGCGGCGCTTACTCTCCCGGAACCCAGTCCAATGATCGGACATCCAGCCATGATGCCACCACCACCGCGACAGTCCCTAAGGATTTGCACACCGTACGCGGCACGCCGCAGGTTAAGTGTCTGTAATTGCCGGTGTTTGCAGGGGCAAACATGTTTGCCCCTGCAAACGCCTTGGTGGTTCTCCCCTAAGCGCTTGAGAACGCGCGAAAATCCCTGTTTGCAGAGTGAATGCGTTTTCACTCTATACCTCGGGACCAGGCTGTAGTATTTTCCACTCTCCGAAAACCCCACCAGCCACTTTCAAGTGGGTGGTGAATGTCTAACTCGACGATAGCCTTCAGACTTTCGTCTGAAGAGATTGCGGCACTTGATCGTGTAGCCGCGAAACGGTCGTGCTCCCGGTCTGAGGCCGCGCGCACTGCGCTTATGTTCGGTATCCGTTTCGCTGAGGCCGAGCATACTTTCAACATCACCCGTGCGGTCCTCGTTCTCGAGTACATGCAGGCGGCGATCGACGTGATTATCACACGCGATCACGGCGACGTCGTACCCCAGCTTCGCGAAGCCGCGAAGGAGCGCCTGGCGACGTTCCATGCGTAGCGGCGACATCCGGTTCAACGGTCAGGCGGCGACCGTAAAGCACCATTCCGCGCGGGGGCGAATCACCCGCAACTCGGGCAATTTCACCCGCGGTTCGCAGCTTCTCGCCAGTCAGTACAAGATGACCTGGGCGGGCCTCCAGGTGCCCATCTGGATATGGCTGGGGACGTTCATCGTCCTGTTCAATATCTTCGTCTGGCTGGGCCTCGCCGAGCATGAGTTCCAGCTCGACCTGATGAAGCTCTATTCCGCCATCTGGACGTGGGTCGGCGGGGACAAATTCCACCTCATCAACCTGACCTTGCGAAACGGCATCGTGACCAAGGTTCCGATCGGCTACGTCCCCTACGAACCCCATGTCGTTCATGCCTGGGCGAAGACGGTCAAGATCTTCCTGACGACACTCGTCATGTCGGCCTTCATCGCAGCACCGATCATCATGTGGTTCATCATGTGGGCAAACAAGCGCGGCAGCGACATGCTCCAGGAACGCCACAACCGCGGCGCCCTGTTGGTCGAGCGTGACGTGCTCGTCAAAACTGTCAGCGGCCACAACCGGCGCAAGTTCCGCACCGAGTGCGCCGAACACGATCCGCCGTACGTCCCCGAACTCGTCGCCAAGGCTCCGATCCTCGATCGGATCGACCGGGGCATCCACGTTCCATACACGATCGCCGGCATCCCCTATCCGTGGCGGCTCGAACAGAGCCATACCATGCTCATCGGCACCACCGGCACCGGCAAGACGACCCAGCTGCGCAGCCACGTCTCGCAGCTTCGCGCGCGCGGTCACCGCGCGGTCATCTTTGACCTGACCGGCGTGTTCGTGGAGACGTTCTACAACCCAGAAACCGACGTCATTCTCAACCCTATGGACGAGCGTTGCGCGCCGTGGACGCTGTTCGACGAATGCCGCAACTATGCCGACTTCGTTTCGGCCGCATCGGCCCTCATTCCCTCGCATCCCGACGACAAGGAACCGTTCTGGCAGAACGCCGCGCGGATGCTCTTCATCGAGATGTGCCTGAAGCTTCAAGAGATGGGTGAGGCGAACAACGCCGCGATCGCGCACCACCTGATGCAGGCCGATCTGAAGTCGATCAACGCCAAGCTCGATGACACCATCGCCGCCCCGCTGACGACCGAGAAAGCCGCCCGCATGGCGGAATCGATCCGCTCGGTTCTGAACGTCAACGGACAGGCGCTACGCTTCATGCCGGACCCTGTCCCGGGCGGCCCGCCCGCCTTCTCGATCCGCGACTGGATCGCGACCGACAATCGCGACGGCTCGATCATGTTCATCACCGGCTCGTACAACGACCTCGAGATGACCCGCGGTCTGTTCACGCTGTGGATCGATCTGGCCGTCAACAACCTCATGCGCCTGCCCAAGACCCGTGACCTGCGGACCTGGTATCTGTTTGACGAAGTCCATGCGCTTCACGCGCTTCCTGGTATCGAGCATGGCCTCCAGTCGGCCCGCAACTTCGGCGGTGCGTTCGTCCTTGGGATCCACTCGTTCGACAAGCTGGTCGCGACCTATGGCTTGCAGAACGCGACCGCGCTCACCGGACTTGCGCGCACCAAGCTGATCCTCGCCACCGCCGATCGAACCACAGCCGAAAAGTGCTCCGAGTTCATCGGCAGCCGCGAGGTCCGCCAGATGGATGAGGCCTACAGCTACGGCTACAACAACACCCGCGACGCCTCGACCCTCACGCCTCGCACGGCGATCGAGCCGCTGGTCATCCCCGACGACATCAACAACCTGCCGTCGCTCCACGGCTTCGTGAAGTTTCCCGATGGATTTCCTGCTGCGCGGATCGAACTCAAATACCGCTCCTATGCCGAGGTCGCGCCGGGGGCGGTGCCCCGCAAGAACTTCAAGCCTACCGAATACGTCTCGCCGGAAGACCGGCGTCGTCAGAACACCCGGAACAATGGCGCGGATGAGGGGGGTGAGGGTGGCCGCGAGCATACCCCCACACGGCCTGTGGGGGGCGTGGAGGCGAAGGAAAGGCAAGAGCCGGACCTGACCGCCTCGCAGCCCGAGAAGCCGCGTAGCGAGGCTGAAAAGGCGGCTGCGGCGATGGAGGTCACCGGGTCGCTGCCGGTGGTGATCGATCAGATAACCGGCAAGGGCGTCGCCAGCAGCCCGACCGGCGTCGATGCCGTCCGCGCGTCGGATGCCGCAACGAGGGTCGGGGGCGAACCTTCCAAGCCTGTGACGGGAGGTTCATCCAGTCTGGATGCCCAACTCGGCGGCATGGGCATGTCCCCGATCGAGAACCGTGCGGGTCCGCAGAGCGGGGTGGATCCGACGCGCGGCGAGGCGTCACGCCATGCCCCGGAAAGCCGGTCCGATCGCGGTGATGCCGATCGCCACGAGGACCAGGCGACCCGCGAATTGCGCGATGGGTTTGCGACGCAGCGCGACCCCGATCACCACCATCGTCATCACGGCCCGGATCATTCGCCGGAGATCGATGACGACATGGACATGGGGATGTAGCCGATGCTGTCGGTCGCTTCCGTCAAGTCCGCCTCCGGCGCGGCGCAGTATTTCGCCAAGGACGATTACTACACCGCCGAGCATTCGTCCGAGGCGACCGCCTGGGGCGGGGTGGGCGCGGCCGACCTTGGCCTCAAGGGCGAGGTGACCAAGGAAGACTTCGAGAAGATCCTCAACGGCGAGATGCCCGATGGCGAAAAGGTCGGGCAGGTCGAGGGTCGCAGGCTCGGTGTCGACCTGACCTTCTCGATGCCGAAGTCCGCCAGCGTAATGGCCTATGTCGCTTGCGACACCCGTGTCCTCACCGCGCATATGAACGCCGTAAAGGCGACGATGGGATGGGTCGAGAAGACCTTCGCCGAAGGCCGCACCTACGATCAGTCCAGGTCAGGGGATGCGGTGCGAACCGGCAACCTCGTCTATGCGCTGTTCCAGCACGACACGAGCCGCGCTCTCGATCCGCAGGGCCACATCCACGTCCTTATCGCCAACATGACCAAGATGGCGAACGGGGCATGGCAGGCGCTCCACAACCAGCAGCTCTGGAAGAACAACACCACGATCGGCGCGGCCTATCACGCCCAGTTTCGCGCCGAGCTGGCAAAGATCGGCTACGAAACAAGCGTCACCGGCAAGCACGGCCAGTTCGAGATCGCCGGCGTGCCTAAGGAGGTGATCGACACCTTCAGCCAGCGGCGCGCCGATATCCTGGCGAAAGCCGGCGAGCTCGGTGTCACCTCCGCCGAGGCGTTGCGCAAGGTGACCAACAATACCCGCGACGCCAAGCTGAACGTCGAGGATCGCGATGCCCTGCGCCAGGAATGGCGTGACCGGGCGGCCGCGCTCGGATTCGACGGCAAGGCACTGGTCGATGCCGCGCGCGAGCGTGCTGGCGCCAGCGGCCTCGATGCCCAGCCACGACCGATGGAGCGCCTCGGTGACGTCCTGGCCAATCTCCGCGAAAGCCTGGGCGAGTTATTCCGACCCGCCGATCCGCTCGTCGCCAGCGGCCTCGACCGGCTGCGCATCGCGCCGGTGGATCTGCGCGCCCAGCACGCCGTCGCCTCCGCGATCCGCATCCATGCCCAACGCGAAGCCGCGTTCGCGGTGCCGGACATCACCAGGACCGCGCTCGACCTCGGGCTGAAGGGTGTCACCGCCGCGCATGTCGACGCGCGCGTCTCCGAGCTCATCCGCAACGAGAAGCTGATTCCGGGCAAGGATGACCGGATCGACAGCGTCGTCACCCATGTCACGACGCCCGAGGCGCTCGCGACGGAGCGCGGCATCCTTGCAGAGATCGAGCGCGGCAAGGGGGAGGGGCGGGTGATCGTCTCCGCCGACACCGTTATCGAGCGGATCAACGCCGCATCGGGCGACAAGGAACTCAATGCAGGGCAGATGGCGGCCGCGACGATGGCGCTCACTTCCGCCGATCGCATCGTCGCGGTCCAGGGCGTCTCGGGCGCCGGCAAGTCGACCATGCTGGCGAGCGTCGCGCGCAATGTCGAGCAGGAAGGCGGCAAGGTGGTCGGTCTCGCGCTCATGAAGGCGACCGCCGATCGTCTCGGCGCCGAAGCCGGCATCGAGAGCCGCACCGTGTCCTCGTTCGTCCACAGCTATGCCCGCCACGCGCTCGCTGGGAAGGGCGCGGGCTATGACGGCGCGCGAGACGCGCTCGCCGGCACCACGCTCATCCTCGACGAAGCCTCGATGGTCGGCTCGGAGCAGATGAAGCACCTGGTCGGCATCGCCAATGCGCTCGGCGTCGATCGCTTCCTGATGATCGGCGATCGCCAGCAGATCACCGCGGTCGACGCCGGCAAGGCGTTCGCGCTCGCGCAGGCCGGCGGGATCACGCTGGCGCGGATGGACGAGAATCTGCGCCAGCGCACCGAGCAGCTGCGCACCGTCGCCGCGCTGACCAACCGCGGCGAGGTGCGCGAGGCGATGGCGATGCTCGGCGACAAGGTCACCGCCAACCCCGAGCATGTGAAGGCCGCGGCCGAACACTGGCTGGGCCTAACCCCCGAACAGCGCGAGACCACCGCGATGTTCTCGTCGGGCCGCGTCGCGCGCGCAGAGCTCAACGTGCGCATCCAGGACGGCCTCGCCGCGGAGGGCACGTTGAAAGGGGACGGCGTCGTCACCCCGGTCCTCGACAAGGTCAACGTCACGCGCGAGGAACTCCGCTACGCGCATACCTATAAGCCCGGCCAGGTGATCGACCTGCGCCATGCCATGCGCGAGCTCGGCCTCAGCCCCGGCACCTATGACGTGCTCGGCGTCGACGCGAAGGGGCGCGTTCAGGTCCAGATCGGCAACCGGGTACGGACCTTCGATCCGCAGAAGATATCGCCGGTCGACAAGACCGACGCGATGCAGCTCGCCCAGCGCGAGCAGATCAAGCTGCATGAGGGCGACAAGATCCGCTGGACCCAGAACGACAAGGACCGCGGCCTCAACAACAACGATATCGCCCGCGTCGTCTCGGCCGACCCGTCGGGGATCAAGGTGGAGGCGAGCGACGGCACCCTCCACGAGCTGAAGGCGGGCGATCCGATGATGGAGCGGATCAGCCTCGCCTACGCGCTCAACATGCACGCGGCGCAGGGCATCACCACCGACACCGCGATCGCGGTGATGAGCCACAGGGAATCGAACCTCTCCAACCAGCGGCTGTTCAACGTCACCGTCACGCGCGTCCGCGACGACATCCAGCTGTTCACCGACGACCGCGAGAAGCTGACCGCCGCGATCGAGCGCAACGAGGGCAACAAGACCTCGGCGCTCGAGACCACCGGCGCGCTGTCGATCGACCCCGATCGCGGCGCTGCCGGCGCAGCCACGAAAGCCGGCGCGGGCGAGACGTTCAACCCTTCGCTGCCGCCCGACCTCGATCGCGGACCGGAGAAAGTCGGAGGCGAGCCGAGCGCAGATACAGCCCGCCCCTCGACCGGCGGCAAGATCGACATCCGTACCGATCCCTCGCTCGACCTCTCCCGGTTCAGCGTCCCGGTCGAGCCCAAAGGGCCTGAACTTCCCTACCCCGAAAAGGACATCGGACTGGAGCTATGAGCATGACCACATCACCACCGACCTGGGACCAGGTGATCGCCACCAAGCACTGGCACGCCTGCGACCTCGACACTCATACGCTCACGCAATGCAGCCAGCTCGCGCGGCGCGACGATGCGCTCGACTGGGGCGGCGAAACGCTTGCGATGGCCGCGATTTTCGGCCTGACCTACGTCTTACTCCTGCCGCTCACCCGCGCGCTGCGTGCCCTCCGGGTCCGGTCCGAGCCAGCACGATGAGCCTCGCCGACCGCGACTATATGCACGGGCCTCCCCGCATCGGTCGGACCTCGCGGCTCGACACGCCGCCCTGCGACGCGATCGAGGGAACGGCCGAGTATGGCCATCAGGCCCGCAGGAAGCCCGTGGAGCCACGGTCAACCGCACCACGCATGATCGTCCCGCTGACGCGCCGGTTGCGTCAGGCGGGACTCCTGGCGGCCGCGGTGGCGGCTTTCACCTTCGCCTGGGCGGTCGGATGCGGAATCGTCAGCGCGTCGCTTCACACCGATGGTGGAATTTTCGTTCCGCCCGCAACCCAAGGTACGCCCGGTGGACGGTAGTTTCCCTTTTCGCTTCCGGCGCCAACCCGAGCCGACGCACGCGACCCTCACGATCGCCGAAACCGCGGATCTGACGGAAGCGGCGCTTGAAGCGGTCCGCGCCGGTGACGGGGGCCGGCTCGCGGTATTCGGCGATGGCGACGCGATCGCCGAACTCGCCGACCAGGTCCGCGACCAGCTGATCGACCCCGCGCGCGGCAACTGGGACTTCTTCGCAGACCATCCGAGCGACTATGCACGCTCGTCCGCGATCGAAGCGTTCCTTCCCGACGATCCTGACGTTTGCTCGGGCTACACCTGCGCTTCGCGCTATGTGCTGCTCCGCGCGATCCAGCATGCCGGCGATGAACCTGGTGCGACCCTTTCGGCCGTCCGCGATCTGATACGGGATCTCCCGCCGGAAGCCGTCGCAGAGGCGGCGGGACACGATTCTGGAAACGGTCACGCCCTGCGTTGGGGAATGACCGTGCTGGCCGGCGTGCGACGAGCGACCCACGCTTTCGCCGACCACGACCGGCTGATGCCCAGGATCTCCATCGCGCGCTGGCTGGCAGGATCGGCGTCGACCATCCTGTTCGTACGACGCGAACCTGGACTGACTTCGAGCGAGGTTGTCGCCGTCGAGGCCTCGCTGCGCGATCACGCGATGCTGTCCAGAATGGACGTGTTTCCCCTGGCTCTCCCCTCGCAGTCGATGGAGGTGGTCGATGGGCATCGATGATCGCGACTATATGCGCGATCGCTACCGCAAGCGGCAGGGGCTCGATCCCGGTGCGACGCAATGGAACGATCGCAAGGCACGGGTCGAGCTGAACCGCTTCGGGTTCAGGAAATCGGTGCCGCTGGGGAGCGCGAGCTGGATATCTGGCGGATCGAAAGGGTCGTGGTTCGAAGCCAGGAACAGGGGCCACGATTATCAGCGCGGTCGATGGCGGCCCCGCCCGCGCTTCACGCCGGCCCCTTACTGGCAGGCGCTGGGCGTCGGTGTTGCCATCGCACTGGTCCTTGCGGCCTGGGCCGGGCAGGGCCAGATCAAGCGCGCAACCTCCAGCCTGTTCGCGTCAATCGTGGGGACGAACACCGGTTTTCCGGAATCGGGAACGGTCGCCGTCTCCTCCAGCGTCGACCTGCGAACCGTCAGAAGCCACCTGACCATTCAGGGTGCGGCAGACAATAGCATCGTCCAGCTGCTCGATCCGGCGACGGCGAAGAACCGGCTGTCGGTCTATGTCCGCGCCTTCGAGCGTGTCACCGTGCCAGCCCCGCTCGGCCAATATCGCGTCCGCTTCATCCACGGCCGCGAATGGGCAGATTCTCGGACCTTCTTCGGCAAGGGCACGCTGCACGACGAGGTTGCCGGCGTGATGCTGTTCACGCGACGGGTCGGGCACACGCTCGATCTTCGTCTGGGGGCCGACAGCAATCTCGTGGTCCGGCGCATCGCCGCCAAACCGGCCTCGATCCAGTGACACTGTCCTTCATCCACGCGCGGGGATTTCGCATCGCACCGCCAGGACCGGCCCCCGCGCGCCGGCACGGCGATCAACCGGGACAGGAGACATGAGCAACTGGGATTTCGAGGAAATGGGCGAGTTCGGCTCGGATGCCGACGCAGACCGCTGGGCGAAGCGCAACAACATCGCCCCGCAGGATGTCCGCATTCGCCGCAAGGGGGACGGGGTTGAGCTGGAGGTCCGGCGCTCGGCGCTGGGCGACAGCAGCGCCCGCCACGATGACCGTCGCGACGGCCGACGCAACGGTTTCTTCTGAAAACGGCCAGGGAAGGAGTA
>NZ_LSKH01000263.1:0-3589 GCF_001557395.1 Sphingomonas sp. CCH5-D11
GTTGGGGGAGCGGCTGGATCGTGCCTTTGCAACTGGCAGCGCGCGCTTTCGTCACCCGGGCGGGAAATGGACGTTCGAGGTGACCGGCGGGGGCGGCGCGATCCCGGCGCGTTATTATCCAATGGCGATGCCGGGGCACCATGCCGAGCGGCTGATGGTGTGGTTTTCGCCCGACGGCAGGCGCATCGTGCGCGTCGAGCGGTGGGGCGGCTATCTGATGAGCTGGATCTATCAGCTGCACATGGAGCTGCTGGCGGGCGAGCCTGGGCTTCAGATCGTCGGCTGGTCGGGCGTCGTGTTGCTGGTGCTGCTGGTGTCGGGCGTGGCCGCCTGGTGGCCGCGTGGCAGCTGGCGCAAGGCGCTGGCGTTCAAGCGCGATGCCGCGCCGATCCGCCGCTTGCGCGACCTGCACAAGTTGAGCGGCGTGGGAAGCGCGCTGCTGCTCGTCGTGCTGGTAGGGACGGGCGTGCTGCTGGCGCTGCCGAACGTGACGCAGGCGCTGCTGGCGCCGGGCAAGCCGGCGGTGCCGGCATCGGCGAAGGTGCCGGCGGGCGCGCGGCCGGTTTCGATCGTGCAGGCGCTGAACGCGGCGCAGCGCGCGCTGCCCGAGGGGCGACTGGTGTTCGTCGACATGCCGATCGGCGGCAGCGCGCCGATCCGCGCGCGCTATCAGGTGCCCGGCGATCCGCATGCGCGCTTCCCGGCAAGCTATGTGTATCTCGATCAGGTGACGGGCCGGGTGCTGGGCGTGCATGACGCGCGGCGCGGCGGGATGGGCGCGCAGGTCAATCTGTGGGTACGCGCGCTGCATGACGGCACGGTGGGCGGCATGGCGACGCGCGTGCTGGCGCTGCTGATGGGGCTGATGCCGGCGGTGCTGTTCGTGACGGGGCTGATGCACTGGTTGCGACGCCGGCGTCAGGCGAGGAGATGCTCCACCTTGTAGAAGCGCGCGGCGGCGCCGGCGAAGAGGTCGCGCTTCTCGTCCGCGCTGGCGCCCCTGGCGACCAGTTTGAAGGCGTTCCACAAGGTGGCGTAATCGGCGCCCCAGCGATCCACCGGAAAGTTGCTTTCGAACATCGCGCGCGCCGGGCCGAAGGCGGCGATGCAGGTTTCGACATAGGGGCGGAAGAGGTCCGCAAGGCGGGCGGCGGTCGTGCGATGGTCGGGCCCAAGCTCCCCCAGCGCGCAGAAGGGCATGGCGAGGCCGCCCAGCTTCACCGTGACATTGGGGCAGGTGGCGAGATCCCCGATCGCCGCCCGCCACGCGGCGAAGCGATCGTCGTGGCGGCCGGCGTAGCTGCCCAGGCCCAGCGGCGTGCCGACGTGATCGAGCACGATCGGCTGATCGGGGAAGGCGCGGGCGAGCGCGGTGACCTCGCCGATCTGCGGCTCCACCACCCAGGCATCGAAGGTGAGGCCGCGAGGCCCAAGTTCGGCGAAGCCCTGGCGAAAGCGCGGATCGGCATAAAGGTTCGCCGGGGCGTGGCCGAGCGGGCCCAGCACCTCCGGATCGGGATCATGCGCGCCGATGTGGCGGATGCCGCGAAAGCGCCCGTTGCCGGCGGCGATCTCCGCATCCAGCACCGCGCCGACGCCTTCGCCCAGGGTGAGATCCGCCTGGCCGACGATCCCGGCGCAGGCGCGGAACGGGCCATAGACGCCGCTGGCCGATTGCGCCGCGACGCCGTTCACGAATTCCACCTCGCCCACCGGCTTCAGCTCGGCCGGGCCATCGGCGCGGTAGAAGGCGCCGCACTGGAGAAAGACGGTGCCGACCACATTGTGGCCCGCGCCGCGGCAGTCGGCGAGCAGCTCGTCGAACAGATAGCGCGGGCTCTGACGCGTGATGCGGCCGAACGGGTGGGCGATTTCCGGCATGCGCGGCAGCGCCGGGGTGAAATCCCACAGGTGATGATGCGGATCGATGATCGGCAGATCGGGTTCGAGAATCTCTTCGGTCATGGCGTCATCCCCTCGCGCGCGGCGCGGGCTGCCTTCGCGGGCGCCGCTGCCGTTGCAGCGCATCTTGTCGCGCGCCAGCGCGGGGCGCAACCGCGCTTGCGGGGGGAAGGGGGGTACATTCCGGCGGGCGCGGTCGCTATCTGGGGCGCGACGATGCGCCGCCCACCGGCGCGCCTTCCCATGGAGAAAGCATGACCTACCCCGATACGCAGCTATTCATCCAGGGCCGCTGGCAGGACGCGGCCGACGGCCGCTCGCTCGCCGTGCAGAACCCGGCGACCGGGGCGGAGATCGGCCGGGTCGCCCATGCCGGCATCGCCGATCTCGACGCGGCGCTGGCGGCGGCGCAGCACGGCTTCGAGGTGTGGCGCGATTATACCCCCGCCGCGCGCAGCACGATCATGCGCAAGGCCGCCGCCCTGATGCGCGAGCGCGCGGGCGACATCGCTGCGCTGCTGACGCAGGAACAGGGCAAGCCGCTGGTGGAAGCCAAGGGCGAGGCGATGGCCGCCGCGGACATCATCGAATGGTTCGCGGAGGAAGGCTTTCGCGTGTACGGCCGGATCGTCCCGCACCGCACGAACCTGTCGATCCGGCAGATGGTGGTGAAGGACCCGGTCGGCCCGGTCGCCGCCTTCACGCCGTGGAACTTTCCGATCAACCAGATCGTGCGCAAGATCGGCGCGGGCCTTGCCGCCGGCTGCTCCATGATCGTCAAGGCGCCGGAGGAAACCCCCGCCAGCCCCGCCGCGCTGATCCGCGCATTCCAGGATGCCGGCCTGCCGGAAGGCGTGCTTGGTCTCGTTTTCGGCGAGCCGGCGCAGATCTCGGAATATCTGATCGCCAGCCCGATCATCCGCAAGATCACCTTCACCGGATCGACGCCGGTCGGCAAGCTGCTCGCCGGGCTCGCCGGCAAGCAGATGAAGCGCGTGTCGATGGAGCTGGGCGGCCATGCGCCGGTCATCATCTGCGAGGATGCGGACCTCGATCTCGCGGTGAAGAGCGTCGGCCGGGCCAAGTTCCGCAACGCCGGGCAGGTGTGCATCTCGCCCACGCGCTTCCTGGTCCACAACAGCGTGAAGCGCGACTTCGCCGAGGCGATGGCGGCGCTGGCCAAGGGGATCAAGGTGGGCAACGGGCTGGAGGAAGGCACCGAAATGGGCCCGCTCGCCAACCCGCGCCGGCTCGCCGCCATGGCCGAATTCCAGGAGGATGCCGTGGCGAAGGGCGCCACCGTGCTGACGGGCGGCGCGCGCATCGGCGATGCCGGCAATTACTGGGCGCCGACCGTGCTCGCCGACGTGCCGCTGGAGGCGAAGCTGTTCAACGAGGAGCCGTTCGGCCCGGTCGCGGGGATCCGCGGCTATGACGATCTGAACGAGGCGATCGCGGAGGCGAACCGCCTGTCCTACGGCCTCGCCGGCTATGCCTTCACCCGCTCGCTGGCGAATGCGGACCTGCTCGCGCGGCGGGTGGAAGTGGGCATGTTGTGGGTCAACACGCCCGCAGCGGGCACCGCGGAGCTGCCGTTCGGCGGGATCAAGGATTCGGGCTATGGCACCGAGGGCGGGCCGGAGGCGCTGGACGCGTATCTCAACACCCGCGCGGTGGTGATCAACAA
>NZ_LSKH01000264.1:0-1939 GCF_001557395.1 Sphingomonas sp. CCH5-D11
GGCACCGTCGCGGCGGGCGTCGCGAAAGCGCATGCCGATGTGATCCTCGTTTCCGGCCATGTCGGCGGCACCGGCGCTTCCCCGCAGACCAGCATCAAATATGCCGGTACGCCGTGGGAGATGGGCCTTTCCGAGGTCAACCAGGTGCTGACGCTGAACGGGCTGCGCGGGCGGATCAAGCTGCGCACCGATGGCGGCCTGCGCGTTGGGCGCGACATCGTGATCGCGGCGATCCTGGGCGCGGAGGAATTCGGCATCGGAACGCTCAGCCTGGTCGCCATGGGGTGCATCATGGTGCGCCAGTGCCATTCGAACACCTGCCCGGTGGGCGTATGCACGCAGGATCCGCGGCTGCGCGAGAAGTTCGTCGGCACGCCCGAAAAGGTCATCAACCTGATGACCTTCATCGCCGAGGAAGTGCGCGACATTCTGGCGCGGCTGGGCGTGCGCAGCCTGGACGACGTGATCGGACGCACCGAGCTGCTGCGCCAGGTGAGCCGCGGCGCCGAGCATCTGGACGACCTCGACCTGAACCCGATCCTTGCCAAGGTCGACGCCACGGATGCGGAGCGGCGCTTTTCGCTCAACACCTTCCGCAACGAAGTGCCCGACAGCCTGGACGCGCAGATCATCAAGGACGCCGGCGCGGTCTTTTCGCGGCGCGAGAAGATGCAGCTCACCTATTCGGTGCGCAACACGCACCGTGCGGTCGGCACACGGCTGTCGAGCGAGATCACCCGGACGTTCGGGATGACCGCGCTCAACGATCACCACGTGACGATCCGCCTGCGTGGCTCGGCCGGGCAGAGCCTGGGCGCGTTCCTGTGCAAGGGGATCACGCTGGAGGTGTTCGGCGACGCCAATGACTATGTCGGCAAGGGCCTGTCCGGCGGCATGATCGTCGTGCGGCCGGCGGTATCGTCCCCGCTGCGCAGCCAGGAGAATACGATCGTCGGCAACACCGTGCTGTATGGCGCGACCGCTGGCGCGCTGTTCGCGGCGGGGCAAGCGGGCGAGCGGTTCGCGGTGCGCAATTCGGGCGCGACGGTGGTGGTCGAGGGCTGCGGCGCGAACGGCTGCGAATATATGACCGGCGGCGTCGCGGTGGTGCTGGGCGCCGTGGGGCAGAATTTCGGTGCCGGCATGACGGGCGGCATGGCGTTCGTCTATGATCACGACAACAGCTTCGCCCGCCGCGCCAATCCGGAGAACATCACCTGGCAGCGGCTGGCGGCGGCGCATTGGGAAGGCGTGCTGCGCGACCTGATCGAGCGCCATGTCGAGGCGACCGATTCCAAATGGGCGCGCGGGATCCTGGACGATTGGGAGCGCGCCTCGGGGAGCTTCTGGCAGATCGTGCCGCGCGAGATGCTCGACCGGCTGACCCATCCGCTATCCGACGCGCCGGCGATGGAGGCGGCGGAATAGTCGTCCCGGCGGGGAGGTGCTGTGCGGGGCGGACGCGTTGTCCGCCCCTTGCCCAGCCGGCTTGATCCGGCTGATGTGAGGTGTGTCGACGGGCGTGTGTTCGGGTACGTATCTCGATACGCTAAGCACGTCCCTCGACGCCGCCAGCGTCGTAGCTCGGGACAGGCCGGCATGACGATCTGGGTTGCAGCAGTTTCGCGAATCCTGGAGCCGCTTGGATCCGCTCCTGCGTGGAGGGGCTATCTTCCCGCTTCTCGCCTGAGCCCAAGCTTCGCTGTCCGTTAGGGTTTGATCCACCCCGATTGATCCGCCTCCCCGGCGAAGGCCGGGGCCCAGTTGCGCGACCAGGCTGGCAGGCACACCGGCTGTTGCCAACGCTTTCCCGCCTGGCCCCCGGCCTCCGCCGGGGAGGTGCTTCCGGGAGCCGAGATCGGACTCTAGAAGCCTTGCGGCTCGACCTCTTCCGGTTCGAGCTCCTCGCGCCGGCGTGGCGGGGGTGGCGGGGCTTCGG
>NZ_LSKH01000265.1:0-4073 GCF_001557395.1 Sphingomonas sp. CCH5-D11
GCGCTTCTCGGCGAAGGCGGCGGCGCCTTCGCGGGCGTCGGCGCTGGTGAAGACCGGGCCCATCAGCGCGCCCTGCTTGGCCCAGCGCTGATCCACCGGCCAGTCGCGATACTGGCTGATGATCTGCTTCGACACCTGCACCGCCAGCGGGCCGTTCGCGCTGATCGTCGCGGCGAGCTCCAGCGCAGCGTCGAGCGCGGCGCCTTCGGTGATGCGGTTGATGAGGCCGAGCTGATAGGCGCGATCCGCATCGATGAAGTCGCCGGTGACGGCCAGCTCAAGCGCGATCCGCTGCGGGATCTGCTCGGGCAGGCGGATGAGGCCGCCGGCGCCGGCGACCAGGCCGCGCTTCGCCTCCGGGATGCCGAACTTCGCCTTGCTGTTCGCGACCACCATGTCGCAGGCGATCATCAGTTCCAGCCCGCCGGCCAGCGCATAGCCGTCAACCGCGGCGATCAGCGGCTTCTTGGGCGGCGCTTCGGTCAACCCGCCGAAGCCGCGACCGGGCACGGAGGGCGTTTCGCCGCGCAGAAAGCCCTTGAGGTCCATGCCCGAACAGAAGGTGCCGCCAGCCCCGGTGATGATCGCGACGCGCAGGGCGTCCTCGGAATCGAGCCGGTCCATCGCCGCCGCAATCCCCTCGGCCGCGGCCTTGGTCATCGCGTTCTTCTGTTCGGGGCGGTTGATGGTGACGATCAGGATGCCATCCTGATCACGCGTCAGAACTTCGTCGGTCATGGTCCTTCTCCCTTTATCTTGTCCGGCGATTGTCCGGTGCCGTCATGGCTTCCGGCTTTTTCGCGTGCCGTCAACGACGAGAATCTGGTGCCGGCGAAAGCCTGCATGGCACAGCGGCGGCGCGCCTGGCGCCTGACATTGATGCCTGTTGCGCGGGAGAAATCCGCTATCGCGCGCTGGAGGTCGCCAGCTTCAGCCCGAAAAGGACGAACACGCCGCCGGTAAGCCGATCCAGCCCGCGCACCGCTCCTGGCTGGCGCAGGAAGCGGCCCAGCGGAACCGTTGCCGCGATCAGCAGGGCGAACCAAAGCAACGTCAGCAGGACGTGAAGCGCGGCAAGAAAGAAGGAATAGGCCGCGACGCTCGCGCCGGCCGGCACGAACTGCGGAAGGAAGGTGATGTAGAAGACGCCGATCTTGGGGTTCAGGAGGTTGGTCAGAAGCCCGCGCCAGAAGGCGTCACGCCCCTTTCGGCCCGGCTGATCGCCGGGCGCGAACGTCAGGCCGGCACGGGGCCTGAGCAGAAGCTTCGCGCCCAGCCAGAGGAGATAGGCCGCGCCCGCGAACTTCACGATCGTATAGCCCAGTTCGGACGCCTTGAGCATGGCGCCAAGGCCGATCGACACGGCGCCGCCCCAGATGAGGCAGCCGAGGGTGATGCCAGCCGACGCCATGACCGCCGGTCGCCTGCCCTCAACCGTCGCCGCGCGCAGCACCATGGCGGTGTCCACGCCGGGCGTGACGGTCAAGATCGTGGCGGCCACGATGAAGGCGATCAGCAACGTACCGTCGATCATGCCGGGGAACATGCTGGGATCATGCGGGGGTGACTAACACGAACGCGATGGGCGATCCATGTCGTCGCGATCGGCAGGCCCAAGGTTGTCCGGGCGGCCGGGAGGACCTAGCTTCCTCGACGCGCATCAAAGGGAATTCACGCCATGAAGATCGCCCTCCCGCTTGCCGCCCTCCCCCTTGCAGCCGTCGCCCTGCTGACGCCAACCCTCGCCGCCGCGCAGTCGATGAACGGGCCGAACTATTCGACCTATGAGCCCGGCTTTCGCGCCAATTCGCTGATCCCGGCAAGCGACACGCCCACCATGCGGCGTGACAAGCTGAAACGGGCGCAGACGCTGCGCGCCGAGGTGGATGCGATGATGGCGGCGAACGGCGGCACCCTGACCGACAAGCAGCAGGCCTATGTGCGCCGCGAAGCCAAGGATATCCTGAACAGGCGCGCTCCCTTCCGCTGAGCGCCCGGCGCGAAGCCCCGCCGCCTCATCCCACGGCGCGCTCGCGGCCCTGCCAGTAGCGGGCGCGCAGCTCGCGGCGGAGCACCTTGCCGGAAGGATTGCGGGGAAGCGCGTCGATGAATTCCACGGTCTTGGGCGCCTTGTAGGCGGCGATGCGCGCGCGAACCCAGGCGATGATCTGGACGGGATCAGGGGCGCCGCCGGGTGCGGGCACGACCAGCGCCTTTACCGCCTCGCCCCAGCGTTCGTCGGGCACGCCGATCACCGCCACATCAGCGACGCCCGGGCAGCCGGCGATGGCATTCTCCACCTCCGCCGGATAGACATTCTCCCCGCCCGAGACGATCATGTCCTTGATGCGATCATGAACGAAGAAATGGTCGCTTTCGTCGCGATAGCCGGCATCGCCGGTGCGCAACCAGCCGCCCGCCAGCGTTTCCGCGGTGGCATCGGGGCGGTTCCAATATTCCTTCATCACGATATCGCCGCGGATCACGATCTCCCCGATCGCGCCGGGCGGCAACAGCGCGCCGTCGGGGCCCATGATGCCCATCTCCACATCGGGCCAGGGGCGGCCGCAGGAGACGAGCTTGCCCGGCAGATCATGGCCGGAAGGAGAGAGATAGGAACCGCTGCCGGCCGATTCCGTCATGCCGTAGAATTGCACAAAGCCGCAGCCGAAGGTGGCGCGGGCGCGGCGCAGCACGTCCTCCGCAATGGGCGAGGCGCCGTAAGCGATGGTGCGCAGCGCGGGATAGCGCTGCGCGGCGGCCTGCGGCTGCTGCAACAGCATCTGGATCATGGAAGGGGCAAGAAAGGTGTGCGCCACGCGCTCACGCGGCATCAGATCGACCACGGCGGCCGCGTCGAAATCCTTGACCAGCACGATCCGCCCGCCCTGCGCCAGCGCGGCGAAGCTGATGTTGGTGCCCGCGACATGGAACAGGGGCATGACGATCATCACCGTATCGCCCTCGTCATAGGCGAAGCCGTCCACCTGCGTCGCCATTTCCATGAAACGGCGGTAGATGTGGTTGGTCAGCACCACGCCCTTCGGCCGGCCGGTGGTGCCGCTGGTATAGAGTTGCAGCACGTCATCCGCCGGCGTCGGCGTGTCCGCGGGCGCGGTGGCGGGCGCGTCGCCGATCCACTCGGCGAGCGGGACGAAGCGCGGATGCGCGCCATATAGCGCCACCAGCGCGGGCGGACGCGGCAGATCCGCCACGGCGGCGAGCGCGACCTCGAAGAAATCCTCGCCCACGAAGAGGATGGCGGGGGCCGCATCCTCCAGGATGCCGGCGATCTCCACCGCGGACAGCCGGCAATTGATCGGTGCCAGGCAGGCGCGGGCGCGCGCGGCGCCGAAGAACAGCGGATACCAGCCATCATGATTCTTGGAGAGGACGGCGATCCGATCCCCCCTGCCCGCGCCCGCCGCGATCAGCGCATTGGCCATGCGATGCGACTGCCGGTCAAGCGCGGCATAGCTGGTCTCGCGCCCTTCAAAGGCGATGGCCACCGCCTCGCCGCGCGCCTCATGCTGCGCGGCGGGAATGTCGGCCAGGGTGCGGATGGCGTCCAGATCGATCATGCGTTCCTCTCCCCCGTCGTGCGGGCTGTCTGTGCCCCTTTCAGCGCAAAGCGCCGGCCAGCGCCAGCACCACGCCTGCGACCACCATCAGCAGCCCCGCCGCTTCGAAGCGATGAAACGGCTCCCGCAGGTACAACGCGGCAAAGGCGAGGGTGAACACCACCTCCACCTGCGCCACGATCCGCACCAGCGCGACCGGCGCGATGGCAAGCCCGGCGAACAGGCAGATCGATCCGGTGCCGGCAAGCAGCCCGACCTGCGCCGAAGTGCGCCACGTGCGCAGCACGGCGCGCAGCGTTCCCGGCTCCCGCATCGCCACCCACAGGCCAAGCGCCAGGACCTGGATCGCGATCACCGTCACCAGCGTGACAAGCGCGGCGAGCAGCGGCGCGCCGGGATCGAGATGAAGCGCGGCGCGGCGGATGAACACGGCGGTGATCGCGAACAGTGCGCCCGCACCAAGCCCGCACAAGGCGGCCGGCTGGCCAAGCG
>NZ_LSKH01000266.1:0-9971 GCF_001557395.1 Sphingomonas sp. CCH5-D11
GTGCTGACCTCCGGTGCAGCGACCTCGACCGCTGGCGCCTCTGCCACGACTGGCGCGGCCTCTGGTGCCGTCGGCTGCGCTTCGGCCGTCAGATCGGCCTCGCCGCCCTTGGCCTCACCCTCCGCACCATTCTCGCGGCGCCGACGGCGGCCACGACGATTGCGACGGCGGCGACCGCCTTCGCCTTCCGCGGTCGCCTCGGCATCGTCCGGCTCGGAAGTGCCAGCCGCGTCTTCGTCGGCGTTGACCGTTTCAACGACCTCGTCCTCGCCCTCGCCTTCGTCCTCTTCGCTGACGTCAGCGTTGGAGGCCGGCGTGGCGCCTGCCTCGCCATTGGCGCGACCGCGCCGACCACGACGGCGCCGCCGCTTGCGACCGCCCTCACGGCCGTCGTCTCCACGCGACTCTTCGGCGCGGGGCGCTTCCTCGTCGGCGGCTTCCTCCTCTTCCTCCTCCTCGATCTCCTCGGGGAAGTCCTCCTCGATTTCCTCGAGCGGCGGAGCAAACTTGGGCGCATAGGCCGGCGGCGGACCGGAGGCCTCGACCGACATGCGCGCGCCTTCCTGCTCGCCGTCCGGCAGGATCTCGACCGTCACGCCATAGCGATCCTCGATCTCGGCGATGTCGGCGCGCTTGCGGTTCAGGACATAGAAGGCGGCTTCCTGACTGCAGCGCAAAGTCAGCAGCGAGCCGCGGCCGCGCGCGGCCTCATCCTCGATCAGCCGCAACGCGCTGAGGCCCGACGAGGAAGCGGTGCGGACGAAGCCCGAGCCCTCGCAATGCGGGCAGGGGCGCGTCGAGGCTTCAAGCACGCCGGTGCGCAGGCGCTGGCGGCTCATTTCCATAAGGCCGAACGACGAAATGCGGCCGACCTGGATGCGGGCGCGATCGTTCTTCAGCGCCTCCTTCATCGCCTTCTCGACCTTCCGGACATTGGAATTGTTGTCCATGTCGATGAAGTCGATGACGACGAGGCCGGCCATGTCGCGCAGGCGCAGCTGGCGGGCGATTTCCTGCGCCGCTTCCAGATTGGTCGCGGTCGCGGTCTGCTCGATATTGTGCTCGCGCGTCGAGCGGCCCGAGTTGATGTCGATCGAGACCAACGCCTCGGTCGGGTTGATGACGAGATAGCCGCCCGACTTCAGCTGCACCACGGGGTGGTACATCGCGGCGAGCTGGTCCTCGACATGGCTGCGCTGGAACAAGGGAATCGGATCGCTGTAATGCTTCACGCGCTTGGCGTGGCTGGGCATCAGCAGGCGCATGAAGTCCTTCGCCTGACGATAGCCCTCGTCGCCCTCGACGATCACCTCGTCGATATCCTTGTTGTAGATGTCGCGGATCGCGCGCTTGATGAGGTCGCTGTCGCCATAGATCAGCGCTGGTGCCGCACTGGTCAGCGTCTTGTCTCGAATGCCGTCCCACAGGCGGGCGAGATAATCGAAGTCGCGCTTGATCTCGGTGCGCGTGCGGCTGAGCCCCGCGGTGCGCACGATGCAGCCCATCGACGGCGGCAGTTCCATCTCCGCCATGATTGACTTCAGCCGCTTGCGATCGGCCGAATTGCTGATCTTGCGGCTGATCCCGCCGCCATGCGACGTGTTGGGCATCAGCACGCAATAACGGCCAGCGAGCGACAGATAGGTCGTCAGCGCCGCGCCCTTGTTGCCGCGCTCTTCCTTCACGACCTGCACCAGCAGCACCTGACGGCGGCGGATCACGTCCTGGATCTTGTAACGGCGGCGCAGGTTCATGCGGCGCTGGCGCAGCGCCTCGACCTGATCGTCGTTGATGCCCGATGCGGGCGAGGCGGGGCGATCGCCGTCCGCATCGCCTTCGCCCTCGTCGGCGGCATCGGCATCCGCGTCGCCGTCATCCTCCGCGAAGTCGGCGTCGTCGTCGGAACCGTCAAAATCGGCATCCTCCGCGGCCTCCTGCTCGGCGCGCAGCTTCGCTTCCTCGGCCGCATGCTCCGCTTCCTCGCGCAGCAGGGCCTCGCGATCCTCCTTGGGGATCTGGTAATAATCAGGGTGAATTTCCGAGAAGGCGAGGAAGCCGTGGCGATTGCCACCGTAGTCCACGAAGGCGGCCTGGAGCGACGGCTCCACGCGGGTCACCTTGGCAAGATAGATATTCCCCTTGAGCTGCTTGCGCTCGGCACTTTCGAAATCAAATTCCTCGATGCGATTTCCTTTGACGACGGCCACGCGGGTTTCCTCCCGGTGGCGTGCGTCGATCAGCATGCGCATGGTCATTATAAGGTCTCCGCGCGCGACTCGCGCCGCCGGGCGGCGGGGTCGCGCGATAAAAAGGCGCTGTCGGCCCATCTGGGGCGGACAAGCGGATGGTGATAAACGATGCCTTCGTCCGCTGCGCATGTCCGGGCGCTACGCCCTGGATCAGCCCCGCGCCCGCACCGCCGGCGAAAGCCGGTCGGAACTGCGGTGGGGGAATATGCGGCATGCGTACGTCAACCTGATTGCCCGCGCCGGCTCGATCGGCCGGTTGGGCGGTGGGTCGGGAGCGGGCGCAACGGCCCGCAATCCGATCAACATGGTGACTAGCAAGTCGTTTGTTATTGGGCAACCGGAACGTCCTTGCCGGCCGGTCGGCAAAAACATGCCGAACGTGCTATTAACCCCAATGCGCAACTGCGATTGAACCAGCAGGGGCGTAACCCGAGTTCCACAGGGAAAAAGGGTAGGGCGTAACATGGCTTTTCGCTGGACCAGCGGGCAGCCGGCGCGGCATGCGGGGCGCATGTCGATGCTGCTCGCAATATTGGCTGGCCTCACATTCGGCGCGCCTGGCTGGGCTGCGACGGTGCAGCGTGTGGACGTGCAGGAGGGGCGGATCACCATTCGCTTCGATGAAGCGGTGCGCGGCGCGTCCAGCTTCATCCTGAATGCGCCGCAACGGATCGCGATCGATATCGACGGGGCGGCTCCGGGGCGTGCCAGCGGCGGCGATGGTGCGGTCACTGCCGTCCGGCAGGGATGGCGCGGGGCGGATGGCGCGCGCGTGGTGCTGGATCTGGCGGAGCCGATGATCGTGTCGCGCGGCGAGTTCCAGGATGATGGGCGCACGCTGGAACTGTCCTTGCGCCAGGTGGACGGCCGCCGTTTCGCAGCGGCCAGCGCCGCATCGCCGTTAAGCTTTCTCCCGTTCGAATGGGGAAAGGCGAAGCCCAGGTACAAGGTGTCGATCCCCGTTCCGCCGGCACGCAAGAGCGTGCTGCCGCGGGTGCGCGGAGATGAAAGTCGCCCGCTGGTGGTGATCGATGCCGGCCACGGCGGTAACGATCCCGGCGCGATCAACCCGGAAACCGGCCTGCGCGAGAAGGACGTGACGCTGAAGATCGCCCGCGCGATCCGCGACGAGCTTCTCGAATCGGGGCGGGTGCGCGTGGCGCTCACTCGCGATGACGATCGCTACATCCTTCACCGTGAGCGGTTCGGCGTGGCGCGCCAGCTTGGCGCGGATCTGTTTATCTCCATCCACTGCGACAGCGCCGGCAACGTCGAGGCGTCGGGTGCCACAGCCTATACCCTGTCCGACATCGCCTCGGACAAGGAAGCGGCGCGCCTTGCCGCGCGCGAGAACAAGGCGGACATCATCGCCGGCGTGAACCTTGATGAAAGCGAGGACGTCTCGTCCATCCTGATCGACCTGACGCAGCGCGAGACGATGAACGCGTCCGCCGGCTTCGCCCGGCTGCTTGGCCGCGAGGCAAAGCCGCTCATTCCGGTGAAAGGCAACTTTCACCGCATGGCATCGCTGCTTGTCCTGAAGGCGCCGGACATGCCCTCGATCTTGTTCGAGACCGGCTATATCTCCAACGCCGAGGATGCGGCCTTTCTGGACAGCGAAGAAGGGCGGGAGCGGATCGCGCAAAGCGTGCGCCGGGCGGTGGACATTCACTTCGCCCGCCGCATGGCCCAAACCGCGTCCCGCTGAGGCCGCGACGGGCTGCGGCCGGCGCGCTTGTCGCCGGCCGGGCCGCGGGGTGCGCCGAATGATGGCGTGGCGGCATGGGCTTGATGTTGCCAGCCGCACGGGGGCTCCCTAAACACCGGCGTCGCGTATGGCGTCCTCTCCTCCTGAACCCATGAAGCCGCAACGGCGCCTCGGCAGCGTCGGCGAGCATCTGTCGCGGCTTTGGCGCCATTGGTGGGTAAAGGTGCTTGCCGTGCTGGCGGCGATCGGCCTCCTCATCCTGGGCGGTGGGTGGTTCTTCATCACGCGCGATCTGCCGTCGGTGGAGCAGTTGCGTACCTATGAGCCGCCGCTGCCCACCAACGTGCGTGGCATCGATGGTGCACCGGTTTATTCCTATGCGCGAGAACGTCGCGTCGAACTGTCTTTCGCGGAATATCCCAAGACGCTGGTGCAGGCGTTTCTCGCCGCGGAAGACAAGACCTTCTTCGAACATCACGGCGTGGACTATCCCGGCCTCGCGGGCGCCGTCATCGACTATGTATCGAAGCTCGGCAGCGGCCAGCGGGCCCGCGGCGGCTCCACCATCACGCAGCAGGTCGCCAAGAACCTGCTGATCGGCAACGCTTATTCGCCGACCCGCAAGATCAAGGAAGCGATCCTTGCCTGGCGGATCGAGGATACGCTGACCAAGCAGCAGATCCTGGAGCTTTACCTCAACCAGATCTTCCTGGGGCGGAATGCCTATGGCGTCGAGGCCGCGAGCCATGCCTATTTCGACAAGGAGCTGGACGAGCTGGCGCTGTCGCAAATGGCCTATCTCGCCATTCTGCCGAAAGGACCGGCGAACTACGATCCGTTCCGCGATACCGATCGCGCGCTGGAGCGGCGGAACTGGGCACTTGGCGAGATGGAGCGCAATGGCTTCATCACCGCGACCCAGCGGGACGAGGCGCGGGCGCAGCCGATCGGCGCCATCATCCGGCGCGTGCCCAAATTCGAGCGCGTCGGCGGCTATTTCGTCGAGGAGGTCCGCCGCGAACTGATCGATCGCTTCGGCGAAACCGCGCGGGACAGTGCCAACAGCGTCTATTCCGGTGGTCTGTGGGTGCGCACCTCGCTGGATCGGCGCGTGCAGACCGCGGCGGCCGAGGCGCTGCGCGACGGTTTGCTGCGTTACGATCGCGGACGCGGCTTTGCGGGACCGCTGCGCCACGTCGAGATCGAGGACGATCGCTGGCAGGTCGCGCTGCTTAACACCAACATCAATCTTGACCATGCTGATTGGCGAGCGGCCATCGTGATCTCGCGCGATGGCGGCGACGCGCAGATCGGCTTTGCGAACGGCGATCAGGGCGTTCTGCCGCAATCGGCCGCGCAGATGCCGGTACGCGGCGGCAGCACGCCGGCCTTCAACAGCCTGAAGCCAGGCGATGTGATTGCGGTCGCGCCATCCGGCAGCCGTTTCGCCCTGCGGTCCGTGCCCAAGATCTCCGGCGGGTTCGTGGTGCAGGAGCCGGAGTCCGGCCGCATCCTCGCGATGCAGGGCGGCTTCGACGCCTCGCTCCAGTCGTTCAACCGCGCGACTCAGGCGATGCGCCAGCCGGGCTCGACCATCAAGCCGATCGTCTATGCCGCCGCGCTGGAACACGGCATGACGCCCGCCTCGATCATCGTCGACGGGCCCTTCTGCGTCGACCAGGGGCCGCGCCTCGGGCAGAAGTGCTTCCGCAACTTCGCCAATTCGCGCGGCGCCGGGCCGCACACCATGCGCTGGGGCGTGGAGCAGTCGCGCAACCTGATGACGGTGCGCGCCGCCGCGCAGACCGGCATGGCAAACGTTGTTCGCCTGATGAAGGCGATGGAGATCGGGGATTATGAACCCTACCTCTCCTACGCCCTGGGTGCCGGTGAGACGACGGTGATGAAGATGGTCAACGCTTATGGCGTGCTGGCCAATCAGGGGCGCTGGCATGCCCCGACGCTGATCGATTATGTCCAGAACCGTCGCGGCCAGGTGATCTGGCCGGAAAACTGGCGTGCCTGCGATCGGTGCAACATGCCCGATTGGGACGGAAAGGCGATGCCCCGCCCAGTTCGTCGTGGGCGCCAGGTCCTTGATGCCATGTCCGCCTATCAGATGGTCCATATCGCGGAGGGCGTGATCCAGCGTGGCACCGCCACGGTGCTGCGCGATCTGAACCGGCCAATGTTCGGCAAGACCGGCACCAACTCGGGGCCCAAGGACGTGTGGTTCATCGGCGGCACGCCGCAAATGGTGGCCGGTGTCTACATCGGATATGATTCGCCGGTGAACCTGGGCGGTTACGCGCAGGGCGGCACGCTGGCCGCGCCGATCTTCAAGCAATGGGCGGCAAAGGCCTATGAGGGCATGGATCCGCTGCCGTTCCGCGCGCCTGCCGGCATCCGCATGGTGCGGGTCGACCGGGGAAGCGGCCGGCCGGTGTTCGGCACCTTCCCGAACGACAATGATCCGAAGCCCGCGGTGATCTGGGAAGCGTTCAAGCCACAGGCGGAGGCGCGCCGCGCGCCGCGCCGACCCACCGCACAGCCGAGCGCCGTCCCCACGGCCGCAGGCACCAGGACGCAGGCGAGCGACAGCGACTTCCTGCAGCGCGAAGGCGGTATCTATTGATCGGCAGGCGGCGGCATTGTCCTGCCGCCGTTCTGGTCCTAAGTCCGCCAGCCAAATACCGTCATGCCAGCCTTGGCTGGAGCCGTCCGGCCAGGCAGCGATGCCCCGGCCCTTCGTGCCTCCAGGTTGCTGAAATGACGCGAGAAGTGGAGAAAGAAGATGCGCGCCGAAGCGCAGGCTCATGTGGATACGATCAACGAGGCGCTCGCGCTGCTTCGGCGCAGCCTCGACTGGGATCGTGCGCTGCGGCGGCTCGATGAACTCAATGCGCGGGTCGAGGATCCGACGCTGTGGAACGATCCCAAGGCGGCGCAGGAGGTGATGCGCGAGCGCCGCCGTCTGGATGAGGCGATCACCGCCACGCGCACCATCGAGCGCGAGTTGAGCGACACGGCCGAATTGATCGAGATGGCCGAAGCCGAGGGCGACGAGGAAATGGCCTCGGACGGCACCAAGGCGCTCGCCGAGCTCGCCGAACGCGCGCAGAAGGACAAGGTGAAGGCGCTGCTGTCCGGCGAGGCGGACGCGAACGACACCTATGTCGAGATCAATGCCGGCGCCGGTGGTACCGAAAGCCAGGACTGGGCCGAGATGCTTCAGCGCATGTACACGCGCTGGGCCGAGCGGCATGGCTATAAGGTCGAACTGGTCGACTATCACTCGGGCGAGCAGGCGGGGATCAAGTCTGCCACCCTGCTGGTGAAGGGCGAGAACGCTTATGGCTATGCCAAGGTCGAGAGCGGCGTCCACCGTCTCGTCCGCATCAGCCCATATGATAGCTCGGCGCGCCGCCACACCAGCTTTTCCAGCGTGTGGGTCTATCCGGTGATCGACGATTCGATCGACATCGAAATCAACGACAGCGAGCTGCGCATCGACACCTATCGTGCGTCGGGCGCGGGTGGGCAGCACATCAACACGACCGATTCGGCGGTGCGCATCACCCACTTGCCCACCGGGATCGTGGTGGCGTGCCAGAACCAGCGGTCGCAGCACAAGAACAAGGCAGAGGCGTACAATCAGCTGCGCGCGCGCCTGTACGAGCATGAGCTGCGCAAGCGCGAGGAAGAGGCGAACACGATCAACGCCGCCAAGACCGATATCGGCTGGGGCCACCAGATCCGTTCCTATGTGCTGCAGCCGTACCAGCTGGTGAAGGACCTGCGCACCGGCACCACCTCGACCTCGCCGGGCGACGTGCTCGATGGCGACCTCGACGATTTCATGGCTGCTGCGCTGGCACAGCGCGTGACCGGCGAAGCGGTCGACGTGGAGGATGTCGACTGAGGATGGGCGGCGCTCGATCGCATTTCTGTGCCGGACGGCAGCCGACGGTGATCCGCGGCGCGGCTGCTTCCGGCGCGCGGCGGGGACGGGCCATCGCGCGCTCCATCACCGCCGCCGCGCTCCTGTTGCTGGGGGCGGCGTGTGAAGGCGGGGAGCCGCTGCTCAAGGACGAGCCGCAGGAGCCGGGGCCGTTCCCCGAGGCCTATCGCCCGGTCGCCAACATTGTTTCCTCGCGCTGGTCCAACGAGGAGGCGCGCGATCGGCTGAACGAAGCGGGCACGGTGATGGCGCGCGCAGCGATCGAGCCCGGCATGACGGTGGCCGATATCGGCGCCGGCGAGGGCTATTACACCATGCGCCTTGCCCAGAAGGTCGGCAAGGAAGGGCGCGTGCTGGCGCAGGATGTGATGCCGGCCGTTCGCGATGCTCTCGCCGAACGCGTGGCGCGTGGCCGGCTGGATAACGTGAGCGTGAAGTTGGGGGCGCCTTCCGATCCGAAGCTACCGGAGGCGAGCTTCGATCGTATCTTCATGGTGCACATGTATCATGAGATCGAGGAGCCTTATGAGTTCCTGTGGCGGATGCGTCCCGCGCTTCGCCCGAACGGGCAGGTGGTGGTGGTCGATGCGGATCGCTCCACGGCCAATCACGGCACACCGCCAACCCTGCTCCGCTGCGAATTCGCGGCTGTCGGCTATCAGCTGGTGACGATGACGCCGATGCCGTCTGCCGGCGGATATTTCGCGACCTTCCGGGCGGTCGGGCCCCGACCGGAGCCGGCAGCTATCCGCCCCTGCGGCATGAACCAGTCACAGCAGCCCGCGCGCCCGAAAGCTGACAACGGAATCGCCGGCCAGCACGAGATGGTCGACCAGCCGTATCCCTAAGCTGTCGAGCGCCGCCGCCACCCGGCGCGTGGTGCGCAGGTCCTCCGGCGAAGGCTCTGCATCTCCGGACGGGTGATTGTGCGCCATCACGATGGCACGAGAATCATGCGCCATCGCCACTGCCACGATGGTGCGCAGCGGCACGTCGACCGACGAGGCCTTGCTCGAGAGGATGTGGTGCAGCCCCAGCGTGCTCCCGCGCTCGTCGAGAAAGACGAACGCGATCGATTCGGTCACTGCGCGTGCCATCGCGGCCAGATGCCCGCGGATTGCCGGATCGAAACACTGCATGGTTACGGGTTCGTTGCCTCCGATCGGCGGCGCAAGGCATCCGCGCCGTAACGGATCGGGTCACGATGGCTTGGCGGTCGCGCGGGCCGGCTGTAGCGTCCGATCGATGCGGCAATATCTTGATCTCATGGAACGTGTGCTCGATTCGGGCGCGCAGCAGATGGATCGCACCGGCACCGGGACGCTCAGCGTGTTCGGTCACCAGATGCGGTTCGACCTGGCGCAAGGCTTCCCGGCGCTGACCACGAAGAAGCTGCATCTGCGCTCGATCATCGTGGAGCTTCTGTGGTTTCTGCGCGGCGACACCAATGTGCGCTGGCTGCAGGATCGCAAGGTCAGCATCTGGGACGAATGGGCGGACGAGCAGGGCGATCTCGGCCCGGTCTATGGAAAGCAGTGGCGCGACTGGGTGGCGGCGGACGGCCGGCACATCGATCAGATCAAAGGGCTGGTCGGGGATATCCGCACCAATCCCGCCTCCCGTCGCCAGATCGTGACCGCGTGGAACCCCGGCGACCTGCACGCCATGGCGCTGGCGCCGTGCCATTGCCTGTTCCAGACCTATGTCGCGAACGGGCGACTGTCGCTTCAGCTCTATCAGCGCTCGGCCGATATCTTCCTTGGCGTGCCCTTCAACATCGCCAGCTACGCCTTGCTCACGCACATGCTGGCGCAGCAATGCGGGCTGGAGCCGGGCGAGTTCATCTGGACCGGGGGCGATTGCCACCTCTACGCCAATCACCTGGAGCAGGCGCGGCTTCAGCTTGGCCGGACGCCGGGGCCGCTGCCCCGCCTGGAGATCGTCCGCAAGCCGCCGTCGATCGATGCCTATGAGCTCGAGGATTTCGTGCTGCACGATTATTCCGCGCAGGCCCATATCAAGGCGCCTGTGGCGGTATGACCCGCTTGTTCAC
>NZ_LSKH01000267.1:0-460 GCF_001557395.1 Sphingomonas sp. CCH5-D11
CCGCGCGTCGGCACGCCTCCGAAGAAGGCGAATGCCCGCGCATGCGCGTCGAACACCATCTCCTGTGTCTCGCGCGGATAGGCGCGCACATACATGACCCGCGACGCGCACAGCCGGACATGCGCGACCTTCACGCGCATCGGCTTGCCCGAGATCTCCACGTCCTCGTGGCTCCAGTCGAACTGATACGCCTCGCCCGGTCGGAACAGCAGCGGGATGAACGCTGGCGCATTCATCACGTCCCGGCGCCGCGCCTCCCGCCAGCGGGCGGCATAGCGGCGCACCGCGTCGTATGAGCCGTCGAACCCCTCGCGCAGCAACAGGTCGTGGATACGCGTGAGGCGCAGCTTCTCGCGCCGCGGCCGTGCCTCATCTTCCTCCAGCAACGCGTTCAGTCTCGCCTGGAACGGCCCCAGCTTCGGCAGCGGCTGCACCTCCCGCCGGTAGCCCATGTCCGCCT
>NZ_LSKH01000027.1:0-10908 GCF_001557395.1 Sphingomonas sp. CCH5-D11
CCTCGCGCTGTTTTTCGTCGCTGGCGGGTTCATGCACGGCGACTGAAGAGTGTCCTCTTTCCACCCCAAAGCGGCCATGCGTTGGAAGCCGACTAGAAGGTGACTCGAGCTGCCCCGCACGTCTTGTCCGCAAAGCCGTTAAAGCTAATGCGAACAAATCGCGCCAGTCGATCGGCCGCAATCACGCTCGATCCCCCGATCAAGGCTGGATTCCCCCGGCCCCCTGTGCTTAAGGCTCCCTGTTTTCGGTTATGGTAAGGCGAGCCAAGGCATGAACATTCACGAATATCAGGCCAAGGAACTGCTGGCGAAGTTCGGCGTCCCTGTCCCTGCGGGCTTTGCGGCGCTCAGCGTCGAGGAAGCGGTGGAAGCGTCGAAGAAGCTTCCCGGGCCGCTGTATGTCGTGAAGGCGCAGATCCACGCCGGCGGCCGCGGCAAGGGCAAGTTCAAGGAGCTCGCTCCCGAGGCGAAGGGCGGTGTCCGCCTCGCCAAGACCGAGGACGAGGTTCGCCACGCCGCAACCGAGATGCTCGGCAACACGCTGGTGACGATCCAGACGGGCGACGCGGGCAAGCAGGTCAACCGCCTCTACGTCACCGATGGCGTCGACATCGCCAAGGAATATTACCTCGCGCTGCTGGTCGATCGCGCGACCGGCCGCGTCGCCTTCGTCGTGTCGACCGAAGGTGGCATGGACATCGAGACGGTGGCGCACGACACGCCCGAGAAGATCCACACCTTCTCGGTCGATCCGGCGACCGGTTTCCAGCCGCACCACGGCCGCGCCGTTGCGAACGCGCTCGGCCTCACCGGCGATCTGGCCAAGCAGGCGCAGAGCCTCGCGTCGAAGGTGTATGACGCCTTCCTCGGCACGGACGCCGCGCAGATCGAGATTAACCCGCTTGCCGTGACGGACGACAACAAGCTGATGGTGCTTGACGCCAAGGTTGGCTTCGATGGCAACGCCATGTTCCGCCACAAGGACCTCGCCGAGCTGCGCGACGAGACCGAGGAGGATCCGGCCGAGCTGGAAGCCTCCAAGTACGACCTCGCCTATATCAAGCTCGACGGCGACATCGGCTGCATGGTCAACGGCGCGGGCCTCGCCATGGCGACGATGGACATCATCAAGCTGAACGGCATGTTCCCGGCCAACTTCCTCGACGTCGGCGGCGGCGCCTCGAAGGAGAAGGTGACTGCGGCGTTCAAGATCATCCTTGCCGATCCGAACGTGAAGGGCATCCTGGTCAACATTTTCGGCGGCATCATGAAGTGCGACATCATCGCCGACGGCATCGTCGCCGCGGCGAAGGAAGTTAATCTGTCGGTGCCGCTTGTGGTTCGCCTCGAGGGCACCAATGTCGAGAAGGGCAAGGAGATCCTCGCGAACTCCGGCCTCGCCATTGTGCCGGCGAACGACCTGGGCGATGCTGCACAGAAGATCGTCGCCGAGGTGAAGAAGGCGGCGTAACAAGGAGCGACATGGCCGAGTCTGTCGAACATCCGGTTCACGAGCACCTGAGGCAATTTCAGGCCACGCTCGATGACATGGAACGGCAGCTCGGCGACGTGTCGGATCGGAGGGCGGCGATCGACGCCGAGGTCGCTGCCGCCAGCCGACACTTCGGCCAGCTTGCCGCCGCTCGCATGGTTCGACAGAAAGCGTTCGACAACCTCAACAGACGGCTGGACCGGATCGAGCAACGGCTCGGATTGTCCAGCTAGGACGGGAAACGCCCCTCCCCAGGGAAGCGGATCCAAGACTTGGAGAGTGGAATGAAGGTGCTGGTGCCGGTCAAGCGCGTGCTTGACTATAACGTGAAGCCCCGCGTGAAGGCGGACGGGACGGGGGTCGACCTGGCCAACGTCAAGATGAGCATGAACCCGTTCGACGAGATCGCCGTCGAGGAAGCCATCCGCCTGAAGGAAAAGGGCGTGGCGACCGAGATCGTCGTGGTGTCGATCGGCGAGCAGAAGGCGCAGGAAACGCTGCGTACCGCGCTCGCCATGGGTGCCGACCGCGCGATCCTGGTGACCGCGGACGACAAGGTCGAGCCGCTGGCGGTGGCCAAGATCCTGAAGGCCGTTGCCGCCGAGGAACAGCCGCAGCTCGTCATTCTGGGCAAGCAGGCGATCGACGACGACAACAACCAGACCGGCCAGATGCTCGCCGGCCTGCTCGGTTGGGGTCAGGGTACGTTCGCGTCCAAGGTCGAAGTGGCTGGCGAGACGGTGAAGGTCACGCGCGAAGTGGACGGCGGTCTCGAGACCGACACGTTCAAGCTGCCGGCGATCATCACCACCGACCTGCGCCTCAACGAGCCGCGCTACGCCTCGCTGCCGAACATCATGAAGGCGAAGTCCAAGCCGCTCGCGACCAAGACGGCCGCCGATTACGGCGTCGACACCGCGCCGCGCGTGAAGACCGTGAAGGTCGTCGAGCCCGGCAAGCGCCAGGCGGGCGTCAAGGTTGCCGACGTTGATGAGCTGGTGATGAAGCTCAAGGCAATGGGCGTCGCGAAGTAAGGATCGAGCGATCCATTCGCGTTGAACGTGTCGAAGCACGGGTGCCGGGCACGCCCTTCGACAAGCTCAGGGCGAACGGACTGAGAGGATTGGGAATATGAAGACTCTGGTTTGGGTCGAACATGACGGATCGACCGTCAAGGATGCCACGCTCGCCGCGGTGACCGCCGCGTCGAAGCTGGGCGAAGTTCACCTGCTCGTCGCCGGCAAGGGCGTCGATGCGGTGGCGCAGGAAGCCGCCAAGATCGCCGGCGTGGGCAAGGTCCATGTCGCCGACGACGACGCCTTTGCGCATGCGCTGGCGGAGAATGTCGCGCCGCTGGTCGTCGAGCTGATGGGCCATCACGACGCGTTCGTCGCGCCGGCCACCACCTCGGCCAAGAACATCTCGCCGCGCGTCGCCGCGCTGCTCGACGTGATGCAGATCTCCGAAGTGCTGTCGGTCGAGAGCGAGGACACGTTCACGCGCCCGATCTACGCCGGCAACGCAATCGCGACCGTGCAGACGTCGGACGCGAAGAAGGTTCTCACCATCCGCACCACCGCCTTCGAGAAGGCGGCTGCCGAGGGTGGCTCGGGCACCGTCGAGGCGGTCGCGTCGACCGGCGACAAGGGTCTGTCGACCTTCGAGGGCCAGGAAATCGCCAAGAGCGAGCGTCCGGAGCTGACCAGCGCGAAGATCATCGTGTCGGGCGGCCGTGCGCTGCAGAATGGTGAGAACTTCACCAAGATCATCGAGCCGCTCGCCGACAAGCTGGGCGCCGGCGTTGGCGCGAGCCGCGCCGCGGTGGACGCCGGCTTTGTGCCGAACGACTATCAGGTCGGCCAGACCGGCAAGATTGTCGCCCCGGAAGTCTATATCGCCGTCGGCATTTCCGGCGCGATCCAGCACCTTGCCGGCATGAAGGACTCCAAGACCATCATCGCCATCAACAAGGACGAGGATGCGCCGATCTTCCAGGTCGCGGACATCGGCCTGGTGGGTGACCTGTTCAAGGTGGTGCCGGAGCTGACCGAAAAGCTCTGACCGGCTGAGGCGAATGGTCCGGTGCCGGTGGTGCCGGCACCATGGCCGCCCGCCAGAAAGTGGTTAGCGTAGCTGGTTCTGCCATCTGCGCGAAGAAAAGGGGCGGCGCTGATGGCAGCGTCGCCCCTTTTTCGTGACCGATGTCCGGCGATCAGTGCGCCGGCGAATGTGTGGTGGTCATGAGGCTGACGGGCCGGCCACAAGCCACCGTCCCGGATCAATGCTTGCGGCTGATCCCCAAATCCGCGCGGTGCCAGGCAAGGGCCTGGGCAAGCTCATGCTGTTGCGCCAGCCCCAGATGAGCGGCCTGGGCACGCGTGTCACGGGCACGCAGCGCCGCCCGGCGTTCCGCCACTGCTCGCTCACGGTGATACAGATCCGAGCCATATTCTCCTGACATCTTTGCCGCTCCTTAACGTCTCCCGCTTATGCCTCTCTTGAGGAGACTCCGCAGGGCTCTCGGCATGATGATCGACGGGAAGGCGTAAACGTCTTATCGCGTCGATTTCGATGTTGTTGCTGCAATTTGCGCTGTCCTCGATTGCGCGCTGATCCCGCCGCGTTCGTTTAATACGTGGCGGTTCGCTGCTGGCGCGACAGGATCGTGAACGTCGAGGGCGGGACGGACGAAGCGGTTCCGCAATCGGCGTACAGCCGCTACCACGCCGGCATGATCAACTCTGGCACCAGCCGCGCCCGGGCGGCCGCGCTGGCGACTGTCGCGCTCGCGCTCGCCGGCTGCAGCACCACCCGGTACAGACCCGTCAGCGACACACCCGTCGTGATCGGCAAGCCCTACACGATCAGGGGCACCACCTATCGCCCTGTCGCGGACGCGAACTTCGACGTTCTTGGCTATGCGAGCTGGTATGGCTCGGAAAGCGGCAATCGCGTGGCGCTCGGAGAGCGGTTTCGGCCCGAGTGGATCACCGCGGCGCATACGACGCTGCCCCTGCCGACCTATGTGGAAGTGACCGCATTGGAAACCGGGCGGACGATCCTGGTGCGGATCAACGATCGTGGGCCGTTCGCACGCGGGCGGATCCTAGATCTCTCGCGGGGCGCGGCAGAACAGCTTGGCATCCGGCGGACCGGCGTGGCGGCAGTGCGTGTGCGGCGCGTGGACCCGCCGGAGAAGGAACGCGCGCGCCTGCGCAAGGGCAAGCAGGTGGCAGAGCGGCCGAGGCTCAGCGATGCCGCGCTGGCCTCCCTGCGCGCGCAATTGGCCGCAGGGGTGCGGCAGGGGCTGGTTCAGGCGCCATGAGCGGCTGATCGGGCGCCGCGCGATCGGGATCGTCTGCCGCCCTTCGGGAACTGGTGAGGGGCGGGAGGTGACCGAGCGGAAAGCCGATCAGATGCTGGCGGTGCGGAGTGGCAAGCCGCCTTCGGCGCTGTTCTTGCGGTGATAATCGGGCCAGAAATCAAAAACCCCGCCGTCCATCGAACGGCGGGGTTTTAGATGGTGGGCGTGGCAAGGATTGAACTTGCGACCCCTGCGATGTCAACACAGTGCTCTACCACTGAGCTACACGCCCTCCGGGAGCGGCGCCATTAGCCGGGCTGTGACATGGGCGCAAGCCCCGTCATTGCAATTCCTGAAATTCTCCAACCTCGAACATCCGATCGACCTCCATCACGAGGTCGCGCAGGTGGAACGGCTTGGAGAGAACCCGGGCCTGGGGCATGGCCTTGCCCGCCTTCAGCGTCACGGCCGCGAAGCCGGTGATGAACATGACGCGAAGCTTCGGACGGATCTCACCGGCCCGCTGCGCCAGCTCAATCCCATCCATTTCCGGCATCACGATATCCGTCAGCAGGAGGTCGAACTCTTCTGCTTCAATCAGGGGCAGCGCAGCTGTCCCGCGGTCAACGGCAGTCACCGCATAGCCGGACTTTTCCAATGCGCGCGCGAGATATTCGCGCATCACCTGGTCGTCCTCAGCCAGCAAGATTCGGATCATTCGTGGTGGGTCCTTGCGATCAGCCGCCAGCATATGTGGAATCCATTAACGTTTTCCAGCCGATGACGGTGATGGCTGTATCGTATTGCGACAGGTAGACTTACTCCATAGGCTGGAGAGCGATGCAATTGTCCTTCGATGTGGTCGGCCAGCTGCCCCCGGCGAGCCCTGTGGTGCTGTCCGTCCCGCATGCCGGAAGGATCTATCCGCCGTCTCTGCAAGACGCCCTGCGCGTCCCCCTGGCGGCGCTGACGGCGCTAGAGGATCGATATGTCGACGCTGTCGCCCTGGCGGCGCGCCGTGACGAGGCGACCATCATCCAGCGCACCGCGCGCGCGTGGATCGACCTCAATCGTGCAGAGCATGATCGTGATCCGCGGCTCGACGATGGCGCGGCGGCGGGGCACCTCAGCGCCAAGGTGCGTAGCGGGCTTGGCCTGGTGCCGCGCCGCACCAGCGCATCGGGCGAGCTTTGGCGACGGCGCCTTGGCGGTGACGAAGTGATCGCGCGCATCGCAACGACTCACCGTCCGTATCATGAGGCAGTGGCGGTGGCCCTGTCCCAGGCACGGGCGCGCTTCGGCGTCGCGGTGCTGCTCGATATCCATTCGATGCCGCCCATCGCCGGGAGCCGCACCCGCATCGTCATCGGCGACCGCTTCGGCCGATCCGCAGCGGCGCGTTTCGTACGGCGCATGGAGATGGTGGCTGCGGGCGGGCAGCAGGAATACAGCCTCAATGTGCCCTATGCCGGCGGCTATATTCTAGAGCGGCACGGCGATCCGATCGGCAACGTCCATGCCATTCAGCTGGAACTTGATCGCTCGCTTTACCTCGATGCGCGACTGGACCGGCCCGGCAGCGGGTTCGACCGGACGGTCGCGCTGGTGCGCGAGATGATCGATGCGCTGGAGGAAGAGGCGCTCGACCTGCCGACAGCGCTGGCCGCTGAATAAAAAAACCACCTCGGGCGAAGCCCGAGGTGGCCAAGGTTCAGGGAGGAGACACACCCAAGGGTGTGTCATACGGCTCCGCGAAAGGGGGGACACGGAAACCGTACCTGCATAACGTAATGTACGGGCAAGTGGTTTCAACCCTCGGAAGAGGAATAGAGAAAATTCATCGGTGAATGGCCGCAGCGGGCGGCGGGCCGGGCATCTGGCCCCGTGAACCGGGCCCGGCAGGAGGTTGGCGCGCAAAAGCAAAGGCGCCACCCCGAACCGATCCGGGATGGCGCCTTTTTCGAACTGCAATGCCGTGGAGGCTGATCAGCCGGCCATGTTCGGCTGCGGCATCTTGCCGAGCCGCACCTGACGCGCGAAAACCTCACGCATCAGCGACAGCGAGAAAAGGTGCGCATAGAGCAGCGGGAGCATGCCGCTCTTGGTCATCTTGCGCAGCTGATCGCCGCGCAGATCCTGCAGCTTCTCTTCGTTGATCATCTGGAAGCCGCGATAGACGAAGGGCTGGTCATAGCCTTCGTGCTGGATCGACACTTCGCCGTCCATGAGAAGCTCCGTCTCGCGCAGCTCGTTCATGAATTGCGCGGTGCGGGCGCCGGCCTGCTCGAACTGCTCGTTGAAGGCGAGGATGTTCTTGGTCACTTCGCTCGGCTGGCCGTTCTCGAACAGGGCCTGGCCTTCATCGAACTGACCGATCGTGTCCGAGGTCGGATCGAAGCAGAGCGAAAGTTCCTGCGCGTCCGGGCGCAGGCGGGCGAGGAGATAGGGATAGCGACGGATATAAGCCGGGACGTAGAAGGTGTCGTCGACCAGCTTGCCATCGGCGTCGACGAAGACGTTCACGCCCTCGTTGAGGCCCATCAGCGCGATCGGCACCGAATCCTCGCCGGCGGAGAAGACGATCGGCATGTACCGCTGCACCAGCGCGAACTCGTCGATGGTGATCGGGATCGCATGCTGCAACGCCAGGAACGGCGCGGTCTGGGCGGGACGGATCTTGTAATCGGCGTGCAACTCGCTCGAGAGCGGCTCAAGACCGTTGTAAAAGAGCGGAAGCTGCTGCTGCGGCGCGCTGGCCATCAAATCTCTCCAGATACGGACAAGGAGCGGCGCCGGCCGCCCGAACCCGCGCGCCCTATTCGTCCGCGCGGCTTGGTGCAAGCGTGACGAGCTTGCCCGGATTGAAGATGCCGGCGGGATCGAGCGCCTGTTTGATCGCGCGCAATGCGGCCATGCGCGGCGGGGGCGACAATCTTTCGAGCTCGCGCAGCTTCATCTGCCCGATCCCGTGCTCGGCAGAAATGGAGCCGCCGGCCGCGACCACCAGATCGTCAACGAAGCGCGTCACCACCGGTGCCTCCTCGGCGAGCCAGCGGCCGCGATCCGCTCCGGCTGGGGCGCGAACGTGAAAATGGACGTTGCCGTCACCCAGATGGCCAAAGCCGCTCGCGCGTGTGCCGGGAAAGCGGGCGTCGCAGGCGGCGGCAGCGTCAATCAGGAAGCGCGGCATGGCTTCGACCGGCACGGAGATGTCGTGCTGCGCAGCGGGTCCGGTGGCGCGTTCCGCGTCCGAGATCGAATCGCGGATGCGCCAGAAAGCGTCGGCCTGGGCCTCACTGGCGGCAATGACGGCGTCCGCGACGATGCCGTCCGCCATGGCAGGGCCGAGCACCCGTTCCACGAACCCGGCCGGATGCGGCTCCCCGGCATCGCTCGTCACTGCCTCGATCAGGACATGCCAGGGATGCTCGCCGGAGAGCGGCGGGCGGGTGCCGGGTATGTGCGTCAAGACGGCATGGAGCGATTCGGCCGGGAGAAGCTCGAAGCTTTCCACGGCGTTGCCGGCGGCCTCGAACCGGCGGAGCAATTGCAGCGCCGCATCGGGCGTGGCGAGGCCGATCCAGGCCACCGCTCGTGCGCTGATCGCCGGGGCGAGGCGCAGCGTTGCTGCCGTGACGATCCCCAGCGTGCCTTCCGCCCCGATCAGCAACTGGTTCAGATCATAGCCGCGATTGTCCTTCTTCAGCGCGGCCAACCCATCATAAAGGCTGCCATCGGCAAGCACCGCCTCCACACCGGCGACGAGGCCGCGCATCGTTCCCCAGCGCAAGACCTGCGTTCCACCAGCGTTGGTGGACACCAGTCCGCCGATCGTCGCGGAGCCACGGCTGCCCAGAGTCAGCGGGAAGCGCCGCGAATCGGCCAGCGCCGCTTCGTGGAGATCGGCAAGGATCACACCCGCCTCGGCAATCGCCAGCCCGGCGGACGCGTCCAGCGATCGTATGCGGTTGAGCCGCCGCAGCGAAAGGATGGCGGCGGCGCCGGACGCGGGCGGTGTCGCGCCGCCCACCATGGACGTGTTGCCGCCCTGCGGTACCAGTGGCACCTGTTCCCGCGCAGCGACGGCAACGATTTCCTGTACTTGGTCCACCGTAACCGGCTCGAACAGGATAGGAGCATGGCCATGCCAGCGCCCGCGCCAGTCCGTTTCCCAAGGCGCGATCGCCTCCCGATCGGTAACGATTGCACGGGTGGGAAGCCGGGGCGCCAGCGCGTCCAGCATACGGGTCTGCTGCGGAGTCATTGCCACATGATTGCCGCAATTCATCAAGGGTTCAAACTGTTCGGGGCAGCGCGGGGCTGTTCCACGATGCAGATACGCGCCCGCCCCATCCTTCCGCTGTTGCTTGCCGCGCCGCTTGCGATCTCCGCCAGCGAGCCGGAGGTGCGCTATGCGCAGCTCGCCGTTCGCGAGCGGATCGTGATCCGTATTCCGCGCCTGGCGCCGACGCCGCGCCGCTACAGCGTGGCCCCGACCGAATGGGAGGAGAAGAAGGCGGCGAAATGCGTGCCGGCGGACGTGCTGGCGAGCGCCGTCATCTCCAGGGATGGGGACGTGGATCTGATCACCACCGACGGGCGCCGGTTGCGGGCGAAACTGGACGATGATTGCCCGTCGCTGAACTTCTACAGCGGCTTCTACGTCAAGCGTGCGAAGGATGGCATGATTTGCGCCCGCCGTGATGCGCTGCGCACGCGATCCGGCGGACGGTGCGAAATATCGCGGTTTCGCACCCTAAGAGAGAAGAAATAGGCGTAAAAAGCAGCTTGGGGCGCCGTTTACCTTGACAACAAAGGCGTAATCGCGTCTCGCCCGGCTCGTAAAAGGGCGGCATCGACGCGCCTTCTTTTCAGGATTGCCATGAGCTTCGCCGACCTCGGCCTTTCAGAAGAGCTTCTCCGCGCCGTTGGCGACACCGGCTATACGGATCCGACGCCGATCCAGGCCTCGGCGATCCCGAGCGTGCTGATGATGCGCGACATCATCGGCATCGCGCAGACCGGGACGGGCAAGACGGCATCGTTCGTGCTGCCGATGATCGACATCCTCGCGCACGGCCGCGCCCGCGCGCTGATGCCGCGGAGCCTGATCCTGGAGCCGACGCGCGAGCTGGCCGCCCAGGTCGCCGAGAACTTCGAAATCTACGGCAAGTATCACAAGCTTTCCATGGCGCTGCTGATCGGCGGCGTGCAGATGGGCGATCAGGTGAAGGCGCTGGAAAAGGGCGTCGACGTGCTGATCGCCACGCCGGGCCGGCTCATGGACCTGTTCCAGCGGGGCAAGATCCTGCTGAACGGTTGCAGCATGCTGGTGATCGACGAGGCCGACCGCATGCTCGACATGGGGTTCATCCCCGACATCGAGGAAATCTGCACCAAGCTGCCCAAGCAACGGCAGACACTGCTTTTTTCGGCGACCATGCCGCCACCGATCAAGAAGCTGGCCGACAAGTTCCTGGAAAACCCCAAGACGATCGAAGTCGCCCGACCGGCCACCACCAACACCAACATCACTCAATGGGTGGTGCCGGTGAAGGGCCAGGCTTTCGAGAAGCGGCGGACGCTGCGCCATCTGCTGCGCGAAGAGGGCGTCAGCACGGCGATCATCTTCTGCAACCGCAAGACAACGGTGCGGGAGCTGAACAAGAGCTTGAAGAAGCACGGTTTTGCGGCTGGCGAGATCCATGGCGACATGGAGCAGCCGGCGCGCCTCGCCGAGCTGGACCGGTTCAAGAAGGGCGATATCAACATCCTGGTCGCATCCGACGTTGCGGCGCGTGGGCTCGACATCAAGGGTGTGAGCCACGTGTTCAACTTCGATGCGCCCTGGCATCCGGACGATTATGTGCACCGGATCGGCCGCACGGGTCGGGGCGGGGCGACGGGCGTCGCCTTCACCCTCGTCGCGCCGGACGACGCAGAGAATATCGATAACATCGAAAAGCTTACCGGCCAGAAGATCGACCGCCGCGAAGTGACGGTGGCGGAAGAGGCGAAGCCGGAGCGACCCAAGCGTGCGCGAGCCGACGAGGAGCGCGCGCCGCGGCGCGAGCGCGAGCGCGAGCGTGAGCGTGAGCATGGGCGCGAGCGG
>NZ_LSKH01000268.1:0-10873 GCF_001557395.1 Sphingomonas sp. CCH5-D11
ATCTGCGAAAACGGCGGGCCGGACGCGCGCCAGCGGCTCCGTGAAACGCTGCCGTCGACACTCGCGGGCGGGCAGGCCGTCACGCTGCTTCGGCAGGAAGAGAACCTCGGATATGCTGGCGGGGTCAACGCCTGCATGGCCACGCGGCCCGATGCGGACGGCTGGTGGATCCTGAACCCTGACACTCGGCCAGCCCCGGGCGCGCTTCAGGCGCTGGTGGACCGTCTGGCTCGCGGGGAGTGCGATGCGGTCGGCGGCGTCCTCTACCAACCTGATGGGCGCGTACAGGCCTATGGTGGCCACTGGAACCCCTGGCTCGCGCGCGCCAGTTCCATCGGGCTGGGAAAGCCGCTCACGACCCGGATCGAGCCGCGCCGGGTAGAGGCCCGGATGAACTATCTGCTGGGCGCGTGCATGTTGATCGGCCGCCGGTTTCTTGAGGCGACCGGCCCGATGCGCGACGATTACTTTCTCTACGCCGAGGAGGTTGAATGGTGTCTCCGCGCACGATCTCGGGGCTTGCGCCTCGGCTTCGCGCCTGATGCGCGGATTTGCCACGGGCAGGGCGGTACGACCGGCTCGGCCGCCGACATTCACCAGCGGCCGCTGCTGCCGATCTATCTTGATGAACGCAACAAGCTCCACGTGGTGCGCGATACGACTCCCGCTCGCCTGGCAGTCGCGATCCCCTTTGCCCTGTCGCTGACATGGGCGCGGTTCGGCCGGCGTCGTGCAATGCGGCAATGGAAGGATGCGATGGCTGGCTGGTGGGCAGGGGTCTGCAACGAGCGCGGTATGCCCCGCTGGCTGTCGTGACCTTCGGCCGCACGGATCGGGGCCGCTCCGGACGATCCATCATTCCCCACCGGCGATCATTCATACCAGCCGGTATGAAATCTGTTGACGGTTCTTCATCTGCTCTCTATACCGCCTGGTACACAAACCGGGTGTCCGCTGAAGACCTTCCGCGCCGCTCGTAACTTGAAAACCAGCTTTCCCTGGGCGGGCCGCGATGCGTGCGGATCGGTCAGTGATCGCGTGCGGCCAGAGGGGATCGACATGGCATATTTGAATTTCGACACGCTGGACGCCGGCCTGGCCCCGCCCGCCGTGACGATTGCCCCCGCCGAAGAGCCGGTCCTTACCGCGAAGGACAGGGCCAATGCGGCGGCTGCGCGGCTCAGCGCCCTCGAATGGTCGGTTGTCGCGCTGGCGCGGCGTGACACTCTTTCGTCGCTGCGGGTGCCGGGGCGTCTGTCCAGCGCCATGGCCTCGCTGTTCCGGCAGAACAATCCGCGGCTCGCCGATGACCGGCTGGAGGCGCTCCGCCGCATGGCCGTCCTCGCGTGGCACCACAGCTTCCAGGTTCCCGTCAGCGAGCTGCGCGCCTTTTTCGCGGCCGGCTTCACGGTCGGTCAGTATGAAACCATGATGGCGAGTATCTCGGCTTCGACGAGCCGCGATCGCGCTCGCCGCCGCCGGCTTTGATCAGGCGCCTGGCAGGTCGTGCGCCCGGCCTCGGATGCCAGCCCGATCGTCAGGGCATCAGCACGGGCAAAGATTTTCCCTATAATAACGCAACTTGCGTACACGTGATCGGAACGCGCAGCTGACACGCGACGTTGTCAGGCCATTCATCAGGAGGATGAGATGGCCGAGACGATCGACCCTGTGCGCGCAGATGATGCGCCGCTCTCCACGTCAAAACACGGGTCTGCCGCAGTTGATGCCGCGACCCAGACTTATGGTTCGCCCGAACAGGGCGATGCGGATCAGCTGGTCGGCCGAACGGTCACGATCAATCGCCCGCGCGCCGAGCTCTACGCCTTCTGGCGAGACTTCACCAACCTGCCGAGCTTCATGGACAATGTGGAGCGTATCGAGATTCTCGACGATCGCCGGTCTCACTGGACGGTGAAGGCGCCCGGCGGCGGCCATGTCGAGTGGATCGCGCGGATCACCGATGAGCGCGAGGGCGAATATATCGCCTGGGCCTCCGAAGAGGGGGCGGACGTGCCGAACAGCGGCCGGATCGAGTTTCGCGACGCGCAGGCCGATCGCGGCACCATCGTCACCGCCACCATCCTTTATGATCCGCCTGCCGGCATCATCGGCAAGGTGATCGCCAAGATGTTCCAGCGGGAGCCGGCCATTCAGGCCCGTCGCGACCTGCGTCGCTTCAAGCAGCTCATGGAAACCGGCGAAGTCGCCACCGGCGCGCGCAATCGCCGCCTTCTGGAAGAGGGGAAGAACTGATGCGAGCGCTTACCTGGCACGGCAAGCATGACGTCCGCGTCGATACGGTGGACGATCCGGAGATCCTCAATCCCCGCGACGCCATTATCAAGATCACATCCACCGCGATCTGCGGCTCCGACCTTCACCTCTACGATGGCTATATTCCCACCATGCAGTCGGGCGACATCCTCGGCCATGAATTCATGGGCGAAGTGGTCGAGGTGGGCGCCAAGTCCACGCTGAAGAAGGGTGAGCGGGTCGTCGTGCCGTTCACGATCTCCTGCGGCTCCTGCTATCATTGCGGGAAGCAGCAATATTCCGCGTGCGACAATGGCTTGCCGGCGGACAATCAGGATATTGCCCAGACGCTTTACGGCCAGCCCATGTCCGGGCTGTTCGGGTACAGCCACATGACGGGCGGCTATTCGGGCGGTCAGGCGGAATATGTCCGCGTGCCCTTCAGCGATGTCGGCCCGATCGTCATCCCGGATGGGGTGGAGGACGAAAAGGTGCTGTTCCTGTCCGACATTCTGCCCACCGGCTGGATGGCGGCGGAGAATGCGGAGATCGAGCCCGGCGATACCGTCGCGGTGTGGGGCTGCGGGCCGGTCGGGCTCTTTGCCGTTCAATCGGCCTTCCTGATGGGCGCCGAGCGTGTCATCGCGATCGACCATTTCCCCCGCCGACTGGAACTGGCGCGCAGGTTCGGCGCGGAGACCATCAACTTCGAGGAAAGCGCCACCTATGAGGCGCTGATGGAGATGACCGGCGGCATCGGCCCTGACGCGTGCATCGATGCGGTCGGGCTGGAGGCGCACGGCCTGTTCGTCGACAATGTCATCGATCAGATCAAGGCGTCCACGTTCCTGGGAACCGATCGGCCCCACTCGATCCGTCAGGCGATCCTCGCCTGCCGCAAGGGCGGCCGTGTGTCGATGCCAGCGGTCTACGGCGGGTTCGTCGACAAATTCCCGCTCGGCGCCTTCATGGAGAAGGGGCTGACGATGAAGACCGGTCAGACCCATGTGCAGCATTACCTGCCGGGCCTGCTGAACGCGATCATGGAAGACAAGATCGATACGACCTTCCTGATCAGCCACACCCTGCCGCTTGAAAATGCACCGGACGGCTATCGCATCTTTCATGACAAGCAGAACGAAGTGACCAAGGTCGTGTTGAAGCCCGGCCTCGAGCGCGTCGAACTCGATATTTGAGGAGAGACGGACATGGCTGGCAAACTCGGCATCGTAACGGGTGCATCCACCGGTATCGGCTTCGAACTTGCGACGATCGCGGCGCGGGAGGGCTATGATCTGATCGTCGTCGCCGATGAGCCGCTGATCGAGGCGGCGGCGCGGGATTTCGAACAATTCGGGACCGAGGTTCAGGCGGTCGAGGCGGACCTTTCCACCATCGACGGCGTGGACCGGGTGCTCGCCGCCGCCGGCGATCGCCGCATCGAACTGCTCTGCGCCAATGCGGCGATCAGCAAGGGCGGTCCGTTCCTGGACGAGAGCGTCGCCGACTGGCGGCATTCAATCGACACGAACGTCACCGGCACCGTCTATCTGCTGCAGAAGGTGCTGCGCGACATGGTGGCGCGCAACTCGGGCAAGGTGCTCGTAACGGGGTCGATCGTCGGCTATATCCCCGGCAGCTTCAACGCCATCTACAATGCCACCAAGGCGTTCATCGACAACTTCACCGAAGCGCTGCGCAACGAGCTGAAGGACGTGGACGGGGTCACGCTGACAACGCTCATGCCGGGTGCGACCGAGACGGAATTCTTCGCCCGCGCCGACATGCTCGACACCTCGGTCGGCCAGAGCAAGAAGGCCGATCCGGAAAAGGTCGCAAAGGACGGCTGGGATGCGCTGATCGCCGGCAAGGGACACATCGTGTCCGGCCTTGGCAACAAGCTTCAGGTGCTGGCGTCGGGGATCGTGCCGCAATCGACGCTTGCCGAACTGCACCGTGGCATGGCGGAGCCGGGATCGGGCGATAGCAAGGAATGACGTAGGCGATGGCGTCCGCTCCCATTGGCAGGGGCGGGCGCGTCATTCCCACGGTCAGCCGCTTATAGCGCGTCGATGCGCTCGCCCAGTCGGTCCAGCATGGCGCTGACCAGCGGCTCGTCGATCGAAGCCCAGCCGCCAAAATCAAGCGCGACCCGGCGCGAGGTGCTGAACGCGCTGAAGCTCGACAGGAGCAGCAGCGCTTCCAGCTTGTCCTCTTCTTCGATTGTTTCACGCGCCCGCGCCGCCGCGACGAGCGCCGCGATCAGGGCCAGGCCCGGCTTCCAAAGGTCGCGGTAAAGCAGGTCGTGCGCCAGGCCGGTGCCGTTCATTTCTCTGATCATGAACGTCAGCCAGGCATCGTCGCCCGCTGAATCGAGCAGCATGGCCGCAAGCGTTGCCATCACTCGCTTCAGGGCGGCGCGGGCGACGTCGGGCTCCTTCGGCAGCCGTACGTCGCTTGCATCGGCACCAGGCCGCATCCGCTCGCGATATCGTTCCACGACAGTCTCGGCGCAGGCGCGGTACAGCCCCTCCTTGCCCCCGAAATGATAAGCGATGCCGGGCAGCGCCACACCCGTCCGCGCGGCGATGTCGCGCGTGCTCGTCGCCTCGAAGCCGTTGCTCCCGAACAGTGCAAGCGCGCTCTCGATCAGCCGCTGCCGCGTCTCCGCGCTGCTGCGATACGGCCCGCGCGGGCTGCTCTTCCGGGGCATCGGACCATTGCTCACGCGCGCGGGCATAGAAGAGGCGGGGCTTGCGGAACAGCCCGTGTACGCATAAACCAACTTCTATCGTATGATCGTATTTGAAGGTGGGTCCAATGGCGTCCGAGTTTAAGGGCTACCAGGTTGATTATCGCCGCCCGGTGGGGGAGCCCGCGCTGGTTGCGCCCACATCGCCGCAATGGCGCGTGTTCAAGAACCCGGTGGCCATCGCCATCGGCGGGGTTGCCGCCGTGCTGCTGGAATTTGCCGATGCGCGGATCCGGTCGGGGGTGTGGGATCATTCCACCTACAAGGTGGATCCGATCGGCCGGTCGAAGCGCACCGGCATCGCCGCAATGGCCGGCGTGTTCGGGCCGGCCAGTGCCGCCCGGCGCATCATCGGCGGGGTCAATCGCATGCACCGCAAGGTTGTTGGCGAAACGCCCAAGGGCGAGGCGTATCAGGCGCTCGATCCCGAACTGCTCGACTGGGTCAGTGCAACGGCCACCTATGGCTTTCTGGAGGCGTACCATCGCTTCGTCGCGCCGGTGAGCGAGGAGGACCGTCGCGCCTATTATCGCGACGGGGAGCCGATCGCGCGCCTCTATGGCGTGGAAAATCCGCTCCGCAGTGACGAGGATTTCTTTGCCATGTTGAACAGGCTGCTGCCCCGGTTCGAGGCGCATCCGATCAACCTGGAATTCCTTGACATCATTCAGTCCGGCAAGGCGGCGCCGGCCGTTCCCAGGATGCTTCATCGGGCGCTCGCGCGCGCGGCCATTTCGCTGTTGCCTCCTGAGGTGCGGCAACGGCTGGAGCTTGGCGCGGAATATGATCTGACGCGGACCGATACCCTGCTGCTGCGAACGGCGGGCAAGCTGGCGGACATGGTGCGCAGCCGCCAGTCACCCGCCTGGCAGGCCGCGCAACGCCTTGGCTTGCCCGGAGAGTTCGCCTGGCTCTCGCCGGCGCAGCAGCAACGAATGCTTGGAAGTCGCTCGACGGCCCGCGCGGAGGCGACGGCAACCCTGACATAGATGTCAGGGAGCGCGCCTGACGCGCGCTGCTACAGACATTGCATAATGACACCCGAAATGGGTGCTGCCTGATAATTTTGGGAGGGGATTTCATGGCCAAGATGGGTCGTACGCGTATTGCGCTTCAAGTCGGCGCCAGCATGTTCGCGGTGATTGCGGCAGGCGCCGCTCAGGCACAGGACACCGCCGCGGTTCAGTCGGATACGACCGTCACACAGCCTGCCCCTGCCAATGCCGCGCCAGCCGGGACGGCCGCCGCACCCGCGCAGGAAACGGCGCGCGATGACGTCGGTATTGGCGAGATCGTCGTCACGGCGCAGCGTCGCGCGGAATCGATCAACCGCGTCGGCATCTCCGTCCAGGCGCTCGAGTCCGAAACGCTGCAGGAGCTGCGCGTTCAGAACGTTCGCGATCTTGCCGCCGTGGTGCCCAGCTTCACGGTGGCGCAAAGCTATCAGGGCGTGCCCACCTACACGCTGCGCGGCATCGGGTTCAATTCGATCAACCTATCCGCGCAATCGACCGTTGGCACCTATGTCGATGAGGTCGCCTACGCTTATCCGATCATGAACACCGGCCCGCTGATCGACATCGAGCGGGTGGAGGTGCTGAAGGGGCCGCAAGGCACGCTGTACGGCCGCAACACCACCGCTGGCCTCATCAACTTCGTTACCGGCAAGCCGAGCGAGGACGCGTCCGGCGCCATGTCGGTGGACGTCGGCAATTACGAGACGTTCAACGTCGGCGGCTATGTCACGGGTCCGATCGCGGAGGGCGTTCAGGCGCGCATCGGCTATCGCGTCGATCTCAGCAATGACGGCTGGCAGGTCAGCAACAGCCGCCCCGACGAGCGCCTCGGCCGGGTGAAGCGCTACGGCGTGCGCGGGTCGCTCGCGCTGCAGCCCGGGCCGTTCGAGATCGATCTCTCCGCCACTTATTGGGTCAACAAGTCGGATACGGTCGCCGGCCAGGCGATCGGCTTCACTCCCGCGACGACGCCCGGCGGCGGCGGCGCGGCCAGCAACTTCAACGCGCCGGGCGCTGCGGCCTATATTGCCGCGAACTTCCCGACCAACGGCAAGCAGGCGGACTGGGCGCCTTATGCACGCCGTTCGGCGGACATCGGCCGCGGCGCTGGCCTCAAGGATCCGCTGCAGGAGAACAATTACTTCCTCGGCCTGAAGGGGCGGGTGCAGCTCGATGTCGCGGACAATGTCCGCGTCGTGTCGCTGACCAGCTATAATGAGTTCGATCGCGAGGCGACGTTCGACTGGTCCGGCATCCCGAACGAAGTGCTGATCCAGGAGGCTGACGGGCGCATCAAGAGCTTCGGTCAGGAGCTGCGCGTCGAAGGCGACGGCCCGGGCTACAATTGGCTGGTCGGTGGCTATTATGCCAAGGACACGATCGAGGATACCAACCGGACGCTGCTGGGCGAAAACGCCAACTCGGCCCTGATCCGCTTCGCCACGGCGCAGCTCGTCAACACGCCCATCAACACCTTCGGCTACACGCTGGCGGACGCCGCGACCACCTTCCGCACCTATCGCGATGAGGGTTCGTTCGACACCCGTACGTGGAGCATCTTCGCCAATGGCGATTATGCCTTTTCCGATCTCATCAAGCTGACGCTCGGCGCGCGCTACACGCAGGATCTGCAGAAGTTCACCGGTTGCTCGCGCGATTTCAACGGCAGCATGTTGACCAACATCAACCTGTTCAACCGTGGTCTTTACCAGCGGCTGTTCAACCCCACCGGGGGCCTCGCTGCACCGATCGGGCTGAACGAGTGCAACACCTTCAATCCCGCGACCAACAGCTTCGGCGTGGTCAATTCGCGGCTCGACGAGGATAATTTCGCTTGGCGCGGCTCGCTCGACATCACGCCCAATTCCACCACGCTGATCTACGCCTCGATCTCGCGCGGTTACAAATCGGGCACCTCGCCAATCAACGCGGCCAGCAACGCGCGCCAGAACCTGCCCGCGCGGCAGGAACAGCTGACCGCCTATGAAATCGGCGCCAAGCTGGGATTCCTTGATCGCAAGGTTCAGCTGAACCTCGCCGGCTTCTATTACGATTACAAGGACAAGCAGATCAGCGCCTATTTCGCTGATCCGATCTACACCGCGCTTGCCCGGCTGGATAATATTCCCAAGTCCGAAGCTTACGGCATCGAGGGCGAACTGACCGTCCGGCCGGCGCGCCCGCTGACGCTGATGGCGAACGCTCTTTGGCTGAAGACCCGGATCAACGGCTATGTCGGCACCAATGCGGCCGGTCAGCCGCAGGATTTCGACGGCGCGCGGTTCATCTACAGCCCGGAATGGACCTTGTCCGGCACGGCGCTATTCGATCAGCCGTTGAACGATGATGTCAGCTTCACCGCCAACACCAACGTGCGCTGGCAGTCGCGTCAGACCACGATCTTCGAATATAACCCGCTCTATGACATCAAGGCCTATACGGTCGTGAACGCCGGCTTCGGCGTGAAGGCGGCCGACGAAAGCTGGGCCCTGAATGTCTGGGCGCGCAACCTGTTTGACGAATATTACTGGAACGCCGTCGCCAGCAATGCGAACATTGTGGTTCGTTTCCCGGGGCAGGTGCGCACCTATGGCGCCACCGCGACATTCCGGTTCTGACGAGCGATAGGAGCGGATAACAGCATGACTGACTTGCCGACGACCTTCGGCGAAGCGCTGGCCCGGCATGCGGCGGAACGGCCGCAGCAGGTGGCGCTACGCTTCGAGGATCGGGTTACCGATTATGCGACGTTCGATCGTCACGTGACTCAGATCGCCAATGGCCTGCTGGCCATGGGGCTGAAGAAGGGCGATCGGGTCGCATATCTCGGCAAGAACAGCGATTGGGCGGTCGAGCTGGCGCTCGGCACCGCGCGCGCAGGCATGGTGCTGGTGCCGGTGATCTGGCGGCTCGCCCCGGCGGAGGTGGACGGGATCCTGAGGGACTCCGCCGCCGCCGTGCTGTTCGTCGAGCCGGGGTTCAGGCGCCCGTTCGCGGCCGAGCAGGTCGTCGTCTTGGACGAAGGCTTTGCCCGCTGGCGTGATGTGCAGAGCGATGCCGCTCCGCCCGTTTCGGTGACGGAGGAGGATATCGTCCTCCAGCTCTATACGTCCGGTACCACCGGCGCGCCCAAGGGCGTGATGCTCAGCCATGCCAACGGCATCCGCCAGCGCAGGAACCAGATCGAGGCGAAGATCGAGTGGCTCCTCGCCGAACCGGGTGACACGACCATCATCGCCATGCCCTATGGCCATATCGGCGGCGTGGGCGTGGCGCTTGGTGCGGTGAACAGCGGGCAGGAACTGATCATCCACGCCGAATATGATGCCGGCGACGTGATGGATGCGATCGCTGAACATCGCGTGCGCCGCCTGTTCCTGGTGCCGGCCGCGATCGGCCTGATGTTGCAGCATCCCAAGGCTGCCACGGCTGATTTCTCGTCCATCGAAACCCTGTCCTATGGCGCCAGCCCGATCCCGCTTCCGCTGCTGCAGCAGGCGGTGGAGCGGATGGGCTGCGGTTTCGTCCAGGTCTATGGCATGACGGAAACCTGGGGATCGATCGTGGCGTTGCCGCCGGAAGATCACCTGCCGGGCCGCGAGCACAAGATGACGGCCGCGGGCAAGGCGCTGCCCGGCGTCGAGCTCAAGATCATCGACGAGGACGGCAATGATCTGCCCCCAGGCGAGATTGGCGAGGTGGCGATCCGCAGCCCCAACAACACGGGCGGCTATTGGAACAAGCCGGAGGAAACGGCCAAGGCGCTGATTGGCGATGGCTGGCTGCGCACCGGCGATGCCGGCATTCTGGACGAGGAGGGCTATCTCTTCATCCAGGACCGGATCAAGGACATGATCATCACCGGCGCCGAGAACGTCTATCCGGCCGAGGTGGAAAGCGCGATTTACGGGCACCCGGCGGTGGCTGACGTCGCCGTGATCGGCGTTCCTGATCCGAAATGGGGTGAGGCGGTCAAGGCCATGGTGGTGCTGAAGCCCGGCGCCATTTGTGATGAAGCTTCGATCATCACGCATGCGCGGGAGCGGATCGCCGGCTTCAAATGTCCGAAGAGCGTGGAGTTCATCGAGGCGCTGCCACGCAATCCATCGGGCAAGATCTTGCGGCGCACCTTGCGCGAGCCCTTCTGGGCAGGACACGAACGGAGAGTGAATTGACCGCCTTTGCACGAACCGACGAACAGCGGATGCTGGCCGAGACGCTGGACGCGTCGCTCGGGGCTGGCGACGCTGATTGGGAAGCAGCGGTCACGGCTACCGGGCTCGACTCGCTTGGCGTGCCGGCGGAAGAAGAGGGATTGGGCACCGACCTACGCGACGCGGCGGTGGTCGCGGCGGCGTTCGGCCGTGCCAACGTCGTCTTGCCCTGGGCGGAGCATTGGGTGGCAACCCGGCTTGGCGCTCGCGGCGCTGGTGCGCCGCGTGCGGACAGCCCGGCGGCGGTGCTTGCCCTGGCGAACAGCGAGGACAAGCGCCGCTGGGCGGAGGACGCGCTGACGGTGCTGCATTGCGCGGAAATCGTGGGCCTCGGCCGGTCGATGCTGCGCGACGCCGCCTTGTTCTCCAAGGAGCGCAAGCAGTTCGGCGTGGCGATCGCCTCGTTCCAGGCCCTGCGCCATCGCATGGCCGACATGGCAATGATCTTGGAACAGGCGGATGCGATCACTGCCATCGCGATCACCGCTTTCGACAGCGACGATCAGGCCCGGGCACGTGCTGTTTCGGCGGCCCGCGTGGTGTGTGACGATGCTGCGCGCCTGGTGGGGGAGGGCGCGGTGCAGATCCACGGTGCGATGGGGCTCACCGCCGAATTGCGCCTCGGCGGGTACTTC
>NZ_LSKH01000269.1:0-7022 GCF_001557395.1 Sphingomonas sp. CCH5-D11
CCAACACCCCGCCGCGCAAAGCACGCGACCCCGCCCCCACCACCGGGTGAAGCGCCGCATCGATCGCGGTGTAGAACACCAGCGCTGAGCCGGTCGCGCCGATCACCGCGAACAGCAGCCCCAGCGTCAGCCCCAGCCACAGATGCACCCGCCGCACCGCCAGCCGCATACGTGATCCCGCCGGGCGTGGCGCCACGTCCGGCGCCTCCGCCCCGGAAAGAAGCGTTGCCCCCGCCCTCAAAACCGCGCCGCCAGCGACAGCTCGAACGATCGCGGCGCGCCGATATAGATGTTGGTCGCCGGATAGCCCGAATATTCGCCGTAAAAGGCATCGGTCAGGTTGCGCCCGCGCACCGTAAGCGTCGCATTCGCCGTGACCGGCATCGAGATGCTGGCGTCCAGCACCTCATGCTCCGCCACGCGGATGCTGTTCGCCGTGTCGGTGTAAAAGGCCCCGGCATGGCGCAGAAACCCGCCCAGCGTCACCTTGCCGGCGATGGTGTAAAGCGCGGACGCGGTCAGCGTCGTTTCCGGCACGTTGATCGGGCGATTGCCGGCGCGGTCGATCCGCACGCCGCCGATCAGCTCCGACAATTCGTCATATTGCGCATCGGTGTAGGAAACCCCGGCCGACAGGCGCAGCGCCTTTACCGGGTTGACCACGGCGGACAGTTCCATGCCTTGCGAGGATTGCCGCCCGCCCTGCACCGTCAGCGACGGGTTGGCCGGATCGCGCGTCAATATGTCGCGCTGCTCGATGCGATAGGCCGCGCCCGTCACGCTGGCGCGCCCGCCCCAGCCGCTCGCCTTGAACCCCGCCTCATACGCCCGACCCTTGGTCAGCCGGAAGCGGCTGTTGGCGACCGAGGCGAGCAGGATCGAGGATACCGGCGACACCGCGGTGGTATATTGCGCATAAAGCGTCAGGCCGGAGGCCGCGTCCCAGCTCGTTCCCGCGCGCCACGATAGCGGGTCGAATGTCGGGCTGTTGCGATCGACGGAGCCCGTCACGTTCTGGATCGTCTCGCGGGTCAACGCGATGTGATCCCAGCGCACGCCCCCCACCAGCAGCCATTTGGGCGTCAGGTTCAGCGCATCCTCGGCGAACACCGATGTCTGGCGCAGCCGGGAGTCGAACGTCACATTGCCGCTGGTGAAGATCGCCGTGCCGGTCGGCAGCGGCACTAATGCCGGATCACGCACGTCCACCGCTGGCAGCACCGATGTTGGCGCCTGTTGGCGCAGGCTGACGAAATCGGTCTGGTTGTGCTCCACGCCGATCGTCAAGCGGTTGCGTATCCCCGCGATCACGCGCTCGTTCGCCGCCGCCCCGCGCACATTCCAGAATTGGTGGTCGTGGCGGAAATCCTGATAGCTTTGCCGAAAGCTGCCGTGGGGAAAGGTCGCGTCCGGCGCGACGAAGCTCTGGCTGTCGGCCAGCAGGAAGGCGCGGTCCGCGGTATAGGCGGTCAGGTCCAGCGCCAGTGACCAGCCGCCGCCCGCCGCCCATTCCAGCCGCGACCGGATCGTCGTCTCGTCCGCGCTCGAATAGGCGCCTTGCGGATTATAGTTGCGCCGCCGCAGCGCGCGATCCGCCACCAGCCCCGCCTCGCTCGTGACCGCATCGCTCGGGTCCAGCGCATATTGGCGGGGGATCAGCGGCAGGCCCTGATAGGTCGCGTCATAGCGATCTTCGAAATGGTCCACCGCGATCAGCAGCGAGACGCGCTCGCTCGGCCGCCACAGCGCGCTCGCCGTCAGCCCGGCGGAAAACGTGTCGTTATTCTCCACGTCATACAGGCTGTCGGATCGCTGGTAGCTCGCGTCCGCGCGCACCGCGAGCGTGTCGGAAACCGGCAGGTTGACCCCGCCCGCCGCCGTCAATGTGTCGAAGCTTCCGATCGACAGCAATGTATCCAGCCGCCGCTCGCGCAACACCGGCTTGCGCGTCACCTTGTTGATCACGCCCGCTAGCGCGCCCTCGCCGTACAGCACGGACGCCGGGCCCTTCAGCACCTCCACCCGGTCGTAATGCCAGTTGTTGCTGTCCCGCTGCACCACCGTGGAGGTGGAGACGCGCACCCCGTCCTGCAGGATCGACACGGTGTTGCCGGCAAAGCCGCGCAGGGAAACGACCGCCGGATTGCCCGGCACGTTGCCCGAAATCGCGCCCACCACCTGGTTGAACGTCTCGCGCGCGGTGCGCAGGCCCTGCACCTGAAGATCGTCCTGCGTCAGCACCTCGACGCTGGCCGGGGTTTCGCGAACGGTCAGCCCCAGCCGGCTCGCCGCCTGCGGCCGCTCCTCCAGCCGCAACGGATCGCGCTGCCCGGTGACGATGATGGCGGGATCGGCCTGCTCCCCCTCCACCGGCGTTGCGGCGAGGGAAACGGCGGGCAGCAGGCATGACGCCGCCGCGCCGGCCAGCAGATGAAAACGGAACATGGATACTACCTCTGACCGGCCCGCCGCGTCAGGCGCCCGCGGGCCGCAGTTCATGGACGCGCCACAAGGCACGCGAACGATGAAAGTCCGATCCAGATCGCGCGAAACACCGCCCCGCGAGCGGCCTTAACCGGCCCGTCGATCACCCCGCACAATCGTCATCCCGGCCTCGCGCCGGGATCCAAGGCTCCGCAATCGCAACGACGCGTGATTGTGCGGCACCCTGAAAGCCAAAACAAATCGGCATGACGAAATGCAAATGCGTCGCGGCGGCCGACCCTCGACCAGCCGAACCAGACTCCAGAAATCAAAGGAAAGCCGGCGGCCCCCGCAACGGCGGCCGCAAGTAAACCGGCCGGACCACCGCCGGCAGGACCACCGCCGCAAAGCCGATGGCCAGCACAAAGGCGATCAGCGCGGCAAGCTGGATCGGATCGACCGCGCCGAGCGCCGCCGCCGACAGCCCGGCAAAGGCGCACGGCATCTCCACCTGGCCATGCCCGCCCGAGCCGTCATGCTTCATCGGCGCGCCGTCGCCCGCCATCGCCATCTGATGCGCGCCGGCCATCTCATGATGCCCGCCCATCTGCTGATGCGCCGCGGCCGGCGCCGGCACCACGCCCGGGCAGACGATCACGGACAGCTGCCCGCCACTGGCATCAATCATGTAACCGGTCGGCACCAGCAGCTTCAGCAGCAGCGCCGCGCCCAGGATCAGCAGGGCAAGATGGCGTTGCGCCAGAAGGTGCCGGATGGCGTCCACGACCCCGCGGTATCGCCAACGAGCCACCCTGTCACTTGGACATTCTGTCACTGGGACATTCTGTCCCTGGGACATTCTGCCACTGGGGCATTCTGTCACCGGAACAATCCGCCCCACCGTGTCAGCAGCCGAGCTGATCCGCCAGTTCGGTCAGGCTCCCTGCCGACCATTCCCAGTCCTGCGCCAGCTTCGCGTCGGGCGCTGGCCGGCCGCCATATTCCATCGGCCGCGCGATGAACGCGGTCTTCAGCCCGCAGCGGCGCGCCGCCGTCAGGTCGCTGTGATGCGCCGCGACGAGGCACAGTTCGTCTGCCGCGAGGCCCAGAACCTCGGCGGTGCCCAGATAGGCGCGCGGATCGGGCTTGTACGCGCGCGTCACTTCCGCCCCCATGATCGCGTCCCAGGGCAGCCCGCCGCACCGCGCCATTTCCAGCATCAGCGCGATATTGCCGTTGGACAGCGTCACGATCGGGAACCGCCGCTTCAGCCGCGTCAGCCCCTCGACCGAATCCGGCCAGGGCTTGAGCCGCCGCCACGCGAAGGTCCAGTCCTGCAGCAGCGCGGGGTCGAGCGTCGCCGGATCGATCCCTTTGTCGCGCAGCGTCTCGTCCAGCATTTCGCGGTGAAGCACGTCCAGGATCGTGAAGTCGCGGCCCGATTTGGCATAGGCCGCCATGCCGCTCAGATACTTTTTGCGCCAATCGTCGGTGAACTGGCCGGCGTCGATGTGCTGCTGGCCGATCTTCGCCAGAAACAGGCCGCTTTCCGCCGATATGCTGCTGCGCCAGTCCACCACCGTTCCGAACACATCGAACGCCAGCACCGTCGGTTTTCGGGTTTCGGTCATGCATCCTCCCGCCGCTTTTCGCCGGGTGCTAGTGCGCGTGCCCCCCGTGGACAAGCCGCGCCATTCCCGCCACTCCTGTCCTTGTTGCGATACAGACGGGTGCGGACATGGCGTTCACGGCAAGGATCCTTTTGCTCGGATCGGGCGAGCTCGGGCGCGAATTCGTGATTTCCGCCAAGAGGTTAGGGTGCTACGTCACCGCCTGTGACAGCTATGACAACGCCCCTGCGATGCAGCTTGCCGACGCGCGCGAGGTCTTCTCGATGCTCGATCCCGACCTGCTGCGCGCCGCCGTCGAAAAGCACCGCCCCGACTTCGTCGTCCCCGAGGTGGAGGCGATCCGCACCGAAGTGCTCGCCGAACTCGAAGCCGCCGGCACCACCATCGTCCCCTCCGCCCGCGCCACGGTGATGACCATGAACCGCGACGGCATCCGCGAGGTCGCGGCGGTCGAGCTTGGCCTGCGCACGTCGCGCTACCGTTATGCCGAAACGCTGGAGCAAGTGCGCGAGGGCGCGGCGCACACCGGCCTTCCTTGCGTGATCAAGCCCGTCATGTCCTCCTCCGGCAAGGGCCAGAGCACGGTGCGTGCCGAGGCCGATCTGGAGCCGGCATGGGATTATGCCGTCGCCAACATGGGCGGCGACCGGGCGCGCGTGATCGTCGAGGAATTCGTTGATTTCGATTACGAAATCACGCTTCTGACGGTGCGAACGCGCGAAGGCGTCCTGTTCTGCCCGCCCATCGGTCACCGGCAGGAACGCGGCGATTATCAGGAAAGCTGGCAGCCCGCCGCCATGTCCGCCGCGGCGATCGCGGCGGCGCAGGACATGGCGCGCAAGGTGGTCGACGATCTGGGCGGCTACGGCCTGTTCGGGGTCGAATTCTTCGTCAAGGATGACGCGGCGATCTTCTCCGAACTGTCGCCGCGCCCGCACGATACCGGCATGGTGACGCTGATCTCGCAGGATCTGACCGAGTTCGACCTTCACGCCCGCGCGATCCTCGGCCTGCCGATCCCGGCGATCACCAGCCATGGCCCGTCCGCCTCCGCGGTGATCCTGGCCGATCGCGCGTCCGATACCGTCGGCTATGAAGGCCTCGCCGATGCGCTGGCGACGCCCGGCGGCACGGTGGACGTGCGGATCTTCGCCAAGCCGACCACTCGGCCTTATCGCCGCATGGGCGTGGCGCTGGCGCTGGCCGAGAGCACGGATGCCGCGCGGCGCGTGGCGGCTGAGGCGGCCGCCAGGGTGCGCCTGCGCTACGACCCGGCCTGACATTCGACTGCTGATTTTCTGGGGGGAGAAGAACGATGCGTCCAAGCCGAATTGTTGCCACTGCGCTGATCGCCGCCATGGTGGCCCCTTCCGCGATCGCCGCGCCTGCTGACGACGCCGCCAAGGCGCGGCTGAAGGCGGACGCCGTCGCCGGGGTCGAGCGTCAGGCGAAGCTGGTGCAGGAGATGGTGGATTCGGTCTACAGCTTCGCCGAGCCGGGCTTTCAGGAATTCCAGACCATGGAATATCTGACCGGCATTCTCGCGAAGAACGGCTTCCGGATCGAAAAGGGCGTCGCCGGCATCCCCACCGCCTGGACGGCGACCTGGGGTAGCGGCGGCCCGCTGATCGCGCTTGGCAGCGACGTGGACGGACTGCTCGGGCTCAGCCAGATCCCCGGCTCCCCGGCACTGAAGCCACAGGTGGAAGGCGCGCCGGGCCATGGCGAGGGCCATAATTCGGGCATGCCGCTGGTGATCGCCGCCGCGATCGCCGCCAAGCAGGTGATGGAGAAGAACCGGATCCCCGGCCGCCTGATGCTGTGGCCCGGCATCGCGGAGGAGCTGCTCGGCTCCAAGGCCTATTATGTTCGCGCGGGCCTGTTCAAGGATGTCGACGCCTGCATCTTCACCCATGTTTCCAGCGACTTCAGCACCGGCTGGGGCGATCTTGGCAACACCGGCATGGTCTCCGTCGAATATACCTTCCACGGCAAGACCGCGCATTCCGCCGGCATGCCATGGGAAGGGCGCAGCGCGCTTGATGCGGTGGAGCTGATGAACGTCGCGTGGAACATGCGACGCGAGCATCTGCCGCTGACCCAGCGGTCGCATTATGTGGTGACCGAAGGGGGCGGCCAGCCCAATATCGTGCCGGACAAGGCCAGCGTCTGGTATTATTTCCGCGACAAGGATTTCGCGAGCGTCCGCACCCTGTTCGACACGGGCAACACCATCGCCAAGGCCGCCGCGATGGGCACCGGCACCACGGTGACGCAGCGCACGCTGGGTTATGCCGCGCCCAATTTCGGCAACAAGCCGCTGGCCGAGGCGGCCTGGGCGAACATCAAGGCGGTCGGCATGCCTGAATGGAGCGCGGGCGACCAGGCCTTCGCCAAATCGGTGCAGCAGGCGAACGGCCGCGAGCTGAAGCCGCTGTCGACCGAGGTCAAGCCGCTCTCCACCCCCGACAATCGCGAAAAGACGATGGGCGGCGGGTCGGACGATATCGGCGACGTGATGTGGACGGTGCCGACGATCACCGTGCGCTACCCTTCCAACATCCCCAGCATGATCGGCCACAACGTGCTGTCCGCCATCGCCATGGCGACGCCGATCGCGCACAAGGGCGCGGTGCAGGGCGCCAAGGCGGTGACGGCCACCGTCATCGACCTGATGACCACCCCGTCACTGGTGACGGAGGCGAAAACCTTCCAGCAGACGGTGCAGTTCAAGGATCAGAAATACGATCCCGTGCTGACCGATGCGGACAAGCCGGCAGTGCATCTCAATGCCGAAGTGATGGAGCGGATGCGCCCCAGGCTGAAGCCGTTTTATTATGATCCGGCAAAGCACCCCAGCTATCTGGAACAGCTCAAGGTCGCCTATCCTTCGTCCTGAGCATGGCCGTCAGCCGCCCGGCGGGTGCCGCCCGGCGGGCGAGGCGTGACGGGGCCGCGATCGGCGGG